>NZ_JBWPJP010000045.1:0-10324 GCF_056583855.1 Prevotella sp. C0209C1
CGGTGGTGTGAGAGGTCGGTGAACACGAAAGTAGGAAATAAACACCTATGATTAGGGTTTACCTCCTACTCGATTATAAACACAATGCTATATAAACATCTATAGCTTTTGTTTTATATTTCAATATTTATAACAAGAGATTTTAGTTTTTATGTACTTCGTTTTTGAGTGAAACATTTGAAGCTGTTAATTTGTTTGCTTTATGTTTTTATTGCACTAAAATCTTGTTGGTTATTTTTATTTAATATGTATGATATGCAAAGATAATTTGTTATTTTACCTCCCAAATATCATTTGTTTCGAGCATCTCCATAAAGTTATGATATGGTTTTTTAGCTTTAATTTCCTCTATTTGTTCATTAACGGCAGTATCGTAATTAGGTGCTTCAACATCACGGATCACGCCTAAAGCTATTGGGAAACCATTTTCGTTACTCATTAAAGCTAATTTTAGCTGCAATGTGTTATCTTGACAATGGGCGTCGTGTACCAAAATATCATTCAGAGTGTAGCCGTCTTCTCCTATCTTTACAACTTTTAGCCCAAAGCCTTGTTGCACCAAGCCATACTCTTTGTCTTTACCAAATACTAATGGCTCGCCATGTCTTACATAAATAGCGTTTTCCGATCTGCTCTTTGATGTGTATACAATGTCGTGGCAACCATTATTAAAAATTACACAGTTCTGTAATATTTCACATACTGCAGCACCTTTATGTTTTTGAGCTGCTTGAAGTATGCTTATCGTTTCAGCATTGTCCGTTGCAACACTACGTGCAAAGAAATTGCCACGTGCGCCAAAACAAAGTTCTGCAGGACGGAAAGGATCTTCTGTTGTACCAAAAGGGGTAGACTTAGATATAAATCCGCGAGGACTGGTAGGGGAATACTGACCTTTGGTAAGTCCATAGATACGATTATTTAGTAGTATCATGTTTAGGTCGATATTGCGACGCATAGCATGAATGAAATGATTGCCACCTATGGCAAGAGCATCGCCATCGCCAGATATTTGCCAAATAGTAAGTTTGGGATTAGTAACTTTAGCACCTGTTGCTATTGCTGCTGCACGACCATGAATAGTTTGCATGGCATAAGTGTTAACATAATAAGGTAGACGACTAGAACAGCCTATACCTGATATTACTGCTGTTTCGTAAGGCGGTATTCCTATTTCAGCCATGGCTTTTTGTAAGCTCGATAAGAAGAAATGATCCCCACAACCGGGGCACCATCTTGGAAGTCCCTTTTTATAATCTTGTGCTGTATATGTATTCATAATGTTAAGTTTTTATTGTAAGATTTTGTCGTAGAACGTTCCCTTGTTTTCTTTTGGTAAAGACTCTTTGATTAAATTTTCAAATTGTTTGACAAGTTCACTTACCACGAAAGGTTGTCCCTTTACTTTATTATATTGGTAAGGAGCAAAATTGTTAATTCTTATTCTTAATAAAGCTGCAAGCTGACCTAAATTTTGTTCAGCTACTACTACCTTATTATATTTAGCAAGAACCTCAGGTGTGTTCTTAGGTAGTGGGTTGATATATTTAAATTGTGCTAAAGCTACTTTATATCCTTTTTTTCTTAGCTCGTTCATAGTAGCATAGAGATGTCCATATGTGCTACCAAAACCAACAATTAGAAGCTCGGCGTCGTTTTTATCGCCTAATACCTCAAGGTCAGGAACTTTTATACGTGCTACCTTTTCCCATCGTAGATGATCCATTTTATCGTGATTTTCTGGGTCGGTGGATATAGCTCCTGTCTCGCCATCTTTCTCTAAACCACCTAATATATGAGTATAACCCTCTTTACCGGGTATTGCCCAATAACGTGCAAGATTTTCTTTATCGCGTTTGTAGGGTGTATATTTATACTTCATATCTTCTGTAGCAAAGTGAGGGTTGATATCAGGCAAATCATCTATATTAGGTAATTTCCATGCTGAAGAGCCATTGGCTATAAAAGCATCAGTAAGAAGCACCACTGGAGTCATATGTTCCAAAGCTATTTTACATGCATGGAAAGCAGCATCGAAACAGTCGGTCGGACTTGTAGCAGCAATTACAGGCATTGGGCTTTCTCCGTTTCTGCCATAAAGCACTTGCAATAGGTCGGTTTGCTCACTTTTTGTAGGCATTCCTGTAGATGGACCACCACGCTGAACGTCTATAATGACCAGTGGAAGCTCATCAATTACAGCTAAGTTCATTGCTTCACTCTTTAGACATATACCAGGACCTGAAGTAGAAGTGGCTGCTAAAGCCCCTGCAAATGCTGCACCTATAGCACTGGCACAGCCTGCTATCTCGTCCTCGCACTGCACTGTAGTAACTCCAAGCGATTTGTGTTTAGCTAATTCGTGAAGAATGTCAGTAGCAGGAGTAATAGGGTATGAGCCTAAGAAAAGACGTAAACCAGCTTTCTCTGCAGCTGCTATTAAGCCATAAGCTGTAGCTTTGTTGCCTGTAATATCCATATATCTGCCAGGAGTTTTATCGGTAGTTTCCACACGGTAAGTATTAGGCACTGACGAATGAGTGTTTGCTCCATAGTCGTAACCTGCTTGTACTACCTTTATATTAGCCTCTGCCAAATGCGGCTTCTTTGCAAATTTTTTGTTTAGATAGTTGTTTACCAGCTCTATATCTCTATTAAAAAGCCAACATACTAATCCTAAAGCAAACATGTTGCGACATTTTAATACAGATTTGTTGTCCATACCTGATGTAGAAAGACAGTCTTTTACCATAGCAGCAATAGGACAGGCTATAACAAAATCAGGGTCAATACCCATTTCTTGTAGATAATCTTCTGAAGAAAATTCGGCTTTTTTTAGATCACGTGAGTTAAACCCATCAGTGTCAATGATTATAATACTTTGTGGCTTACAGTGATGATATTGCATTTTTAGCGCAGCAGCATTCATGGCAACTAATACATCGCACTTATCGCCAGGGGTATACACCTTACCAGCACCTATATGTACTTGGAAACCACTAACACCCGTTAAGGATCCTTGTGGGGCACGAATGTCGGCAGGATAGTCAGGAAAAGTAGAAATGCCGTTACCTACTGTAGCGGATACTGTTGAGAAAATGTTACCTGCCAGTTGCATACCATCACCAGAATCGCCCGAGAAATGTACTACAACGTGATCTAAGTCTTTTACTTCGATTTGTGAGTCCATAATTAGTGTAGTTATAGATAAGTTTATGTTATTATTGTAGACAAAATTGCAAATTATTTCTTATTCTGCCAAATCTTTGGTAAAGAAAAGCAAAAATAGAAATTTTATTTATAACCTTTTTGGGTTTTTACTGATTAGATATGGTCTAAATATACAGGTAGGTAATATGCGTTAATGTTATATATATAACATTTTAAGTGTTATTTTGTTTTACAAACCATATTTACACTTGTTTTTATTATTATTTTTCCTTATTTGAGACCTATGCAAAACTCTTATCCTAAGATTTGCTCATTTCATCATATTTTTGTACCTTTATGGTATGAAACAAATTCTTTCTCCTCCCAGTTTTGCCGATGTCGTCCTCGGTCGGCGTAAGGTCAAGCAGACCTTTTTTTCCAAAATAGATAAATTAATCGATTGTACACCATCCGTGGTATCATAGAAATCGCTTATGCCAAAGGTTATAAATCAACAGGTCGTCCAAGTTATGACAGCTTGATTTTATTCAAGATAGAACTTCTTTGTACATGGTATTGTTTTAGTGATGGTGAAGTAGAGGAACAAGTAAACGATCGTCTTTCTTTCAGTCGTTTTGTTGGCTTGGGTTTAGAAGATACTGCTCCCGACAGTACTACAGTTTGCCGCTTTCGCAACACCTTGGTTGAAGCAGAACTTTATGATATGGTTCTCAATGAAATCAATCGGCAACTTGAGTCTAAAAGTGTCATCGTTAAGTGTGGTGCTATTATCGATGCGAGCATTACCGATACTCCACGCTGTCCGCGTGGACTCAAGTAGTATGAAGTAGTGGAAGACCGTAATGAAGCAGACGGTCGTGATAGTTCAGAAAAAGCAATAGTCAAGGAAGTTGTTAAGCCAAACGTTGATGGAGATGCAAGATGGATTAAGAAGATGAGCAAACTTCACTTAGGTTATAAGCGACATACTGTGATTGACGAGAATGGTTTGATTCTGGCAGAGGAAACAACTGCCGCCAATGAAAGTGACATCAAACATTTTGAAACTCCTTTACAGAAAGCCAGTCTTCCTGTTAGAACACCTGTCTATGCCGATAAAGGCTATAACTCTTCAGAGAACAAGGAAATACTTACTCGGATGAAGCTCAAGAGCAGAATCATATACAGAGGAGTTAGGGCAAGAAGATTACAGAAAGGGAGCAACGTATCAATGCTAGCATAAGTAAGATTAGATATAGAGTTGAGCGTACTTTTGGTTCTATGCATAGATGGTTTCATGCAGGAGTGGCAAGATATGCGGGTTTGACAAAGACACATGCACAACATATTATGGAGGCTGTTGCATACAATCTTTATCGAACTCCTGGGATTATTGTGTCCAATTCTCTCAAATAAGAGAGAAATATATATTAATAGGGGGTATATAAACCCTTTTGCTCCTTAGATAGGCTTTATTTTTAGATTTAATGTGGTTATAAGTGAATTTATGATAGGAAGAGAAGGTTTTGCAGAGGTCTCGGTATGCCCATATCGGCACAACTAAAAGGATTGGAAACCGACATTTATTCCGTTTGCAAAGGCAAGAAAAAGGATTGAAACACTATTCTCACAACTTACAGACCAATTCTTGGTCATCAGAAATTATGCGAAAATAACGAATGGTTTGTTTGCCAGAATCATTGGCAAAATTAGTGCGATCACCATCCTGCAATACGTAAACCTCATTAACAACAAGCCCATTGGCAGAATTAAGTATGCAATAAATTAATTCCGCCAACGGGGTAGCCTTCACTACTTCTATCTCGATTTCTGTCTCCACGCCCGAGCCGTCCAATGCCGTCGCTTTTATCATTACCTTTCCTGGCTTCAGTCCTTTTACACAACCGTTGTACACGGTTGCCGTCTCTATGTTACTCGATGTCCACGCACAGGTGGGATAAGTAGCATCGGTAGGCAACACATCGGTTCGCAGCACAAAGGTCTTGCCTTCTTCCACCTGCCTATCATCACGCTCAGCGACAAGGGCGATGGATGTCGCATTTACGGCAGACACCGATGCATCCAAGCCTTCGAAACTATACACGCTGCTGCCTGGTAGTTTTACGATAAGTGAGCGGTCTATATCAATGGGTATACCTTCTTTCAGCCCAACCAAAGCAGCTTGTTCTCCAAATGATTTATGCAACACTACACTTCCATTCACGTTGGCAGGAATATTAAGTGCCTCATGAAGTGTAAACTGGTATGTTTGCTCATCATTTCCACCATTGCGAAGCGTTAACACCGACTTTGTTCCATTCCATGCAGCCCAACCATAAACCGCTGTTTTGACGCCATTCCAAGGATTACCACCAACCCAATGTATATCAGGTAAGACATCGGCATTTCGTTTCTGCCATTGTATGCACTCTGCCAAGTCGCTCCACAGTTTGCCGTCAGCGATGTTGTTCATCAAGGCATAGTCGTTGTATAGTTCCACCATACCCGAACCACAGGCAAAGGCGCAACGCAATTCACGTCTGCATGCCTCATAGTCCATATTCTTGCTCACCTGTCCAAAGCGGGTGAGAATGAACCCATGAGTCATCAAGGTATTGATAGGACACAGCGGTGAACTCGCCACATAGTTTTGGTACACCAGTCTGTCTCGATAAGTAATCCAGTTTTCTCGGTCAATGGCATTATTACCAATGGTTCCATAATCGCCCTCCTGTCGCCAAGTAGCATCCGTAAAATGATACCAAAAAGGACTGGCCCAGGTACCTACCGTAGTGTTGAAAAAGATATCGCGCTTGAGGTTTTCACGCACATAACGCTCCAAGCGAATAATACCTTCAGCATTTTCGTTGCCTATATCGCCCTTGTCTGGACCTGTTGCAGAGAACTGTGCGGAGATGCCATCGAACTTAAAGAAGTTGAAGTTTCCGTTATGTTTAGTGAGATTGGTAGCCGCATCCAAGAATACTTTGTAGTAAGCAGGGTTTGAAAGCATCATGCCCCCTTTGTCTTTCCAATAGTTTCTGCGATATTCTCCGCTTTGTCCATACCCACCAACGGGTCCTAACCATGCGCCAACGCCAGCACCCATTGTAGCTGCTTTGGCTGCAATGTCGCGCAATTCGTTGGGAAAGCCTGCATGAAACGTCCACGTGCCGTAATTGTCCCATCCATCATCAATCACAAAACTGTTGGGAGCTACACCGTAACGGTCGTAGAGTTTTTCTTTCCATTGATTAAGAATGTTCAGCACCTGACTGGCTTTCATGTTGCCTGTGGGGTCTAAAGCGTTGTTGCGATCAATGTTCAGTTCGTACCATGAGATGTAAACTGGGTTTGAATGCCATGGTACAGCGCGCTCACGTTCGGAGTAAGCAAGGAACGAACGGCGTTTCTGTGTTTTATCTATGTCATTATTGGCTTGTTGCCCATCTTGCGCAACTAATCCCACAACACCTGATATTTTCCACGTTTCTCCATTTTTCAAGGTAGTGTTTCTACCCCAAAGTCCCTGTATTGGCACCAAGTTTTGTTGCGCTACGATGTTTTCCTTGGGCGAGAAAATGGCTACTGTCAGTTTGCTGGTAGCCGTTATCGTCTCGGTCTTTGTCTCCGCAAAGACACGCAAGTCAAATGCTCCATCGTAAGGAGCAATAAAAGAAAACGCATTATCTTTCTGGGTAGTACCCGTATACCCCTTGTGATAATCGCTGGCAGCAACGTCGCCGTGAGCATCCAGCAAGTCGGCCCCACCCAAGTTTAATCGGTGCGATCCACCTGTATAGCTGACCATTACCGACACCTTTTGATTCTTCTTCAATACAATGTCGTGCATGGTATAGGCACAAACCTGCGGATAAGCTGCACCAGTAGCTTCAATTACTCGCATGGGCAAACGAGCCTCATCAACCATCAACCATGATGCCACCTGCAAGTTCTCCTCTTTGTTGCTCACCAACTCGTACGCATGGTCGCTTCCTACTGCATTTCCCACGGAGTTGTATCCTACGGGATTCTCCAATCCTGCAAACAACTGATTGCTCAAAATCACAGCACCACGGGTGTTTCCCACTACTTGTGGCACACTACCAGCGGCTTTTGTATCTACTATATATAAAAGAGGTGTCACGCTGTGCATATCTACATCGCCCATGCCAGTTATCTCTATTTCGCTTCGTAGATAGTGACTACCGTCCCTTAGTACGGCTTTCCATACCATTTGCAGGGTGGTATCACCAAACTTGTATTCATACTTTGCCACCAATGCCTTACCAGGATAATGTTCCGCACCACCCACCGCTTGTGGGTTGGCAGGCAAGTCTACGAGTTCAACGCTCCTTAATTTCATGGCTGAGGCAGGAACACGCATGCCATTACCAAAAGTTACTACAAAGAGTTCGGTGCCCGGTTGCAGGCTCATGGCTTTGCATCCGGCAAAATACAGTTGTCCGTCTACTTTCATGAACGAGGCAGCCAACACATTGTTGCTCAAGGTGTACACCCCTTTCTTCTTAGTTGTGACAGCCACTCCAACGTTGTTTTGCTGTGCAGGGTACACCGCGGCATTGGCATAAGTGACAACAGCAGGCTGCACGGGAGTATTGGCATAAGCTACCGTGATGCGATGCAATGCGTCGTTGATGGATATAACGGCAAACTTGCCTGTTTGACGTGGTGCGACAATATCGGCTTGCTGCAGTGGTTGCAAGGTGGTGTAGACGTTACCAGAGGCATAGTACTCACCCTTGATTTGTATCTTTTCCGCTCCACTTACCTTGACGGTATAGCTATGGCGTACCATTTCTTTGATGTTCCACTTACTTCCGTTGTCCCGATTGCCACTATCGGTCCATAGTCCTACGGACAGCTTGCCGTCCAAAGGGTTGCTTGCACCTATGCCCTCAAACCAGTTGAAGTATAATGCAGCCTTGTCTCCTTGTGCCGTGACAGGTGAAATTTCGTAGCTACCGTTACCGACGGACGAAGTAACAAAATAGCATTGTTCGTTTTTCTGATCGCTGAGCGTAAGGAACGCTGTACCTGTTTCATACGATGGCGCCAACTGTATAGGTGAGCCACTTCTTGGCGCCGAAGCTGTAAATATAGTAGCTTCCAGTCTTTCCGTCAACGGCATAGAAGGCAAACAAACCGCAGTTTGCATCCGTCTGTGTAGGAGCAGTTAGCACATTCATGCTATAGCCGTTGCCATTGGTAATGACGTAAAGATGTTCGGGACACCCATCACTAGGCAAAGTGGTTGACGGCTGTAACACTTCAGCACCACAATGCAATGCGACGAGGTTGACCATCAAGATAAATAATAATAATGTTTTCTGAATCATAGAGATGAAAATATTTAGGTTCCTTAATTCCGCAACACTATTATAAATTAAACTTTTTAAGTACCTGAGCAACAAAAAGTTGCTTAGGATTTTGCTATGTCAGAATTTTCTCTTATATTAGTGTTGCAAAAAAAACAAGAGAATCCGACGATAGACATGGCGAAGATATAAATTAAATATGAGAGATCACTCCTTTTGGTGGATTATTTTCAATCATGGAGCAATTTGGCTCCACATTATCATCTGTAATCGACTCAACCATCGGTCTAAGGTGTAGATCGTTCGGCTATCAGTACAGCGAAATCATTTATTCTCTCAAGAGTATCTACTTCTGTGGCGGTTCATGTAGCCCAGGATGGCACTACTCATTTGATGAACCACCTCTCACTTCATCCGACACTTAGCACTTGTAGCTCTGATACTATCCTCAGAGCGATAAAGGAGTTGACGCAAGAAAACATTTCATACACATCAGATATGGGCAAGACCTACGATTTCTATACTACTGACCCATAATACTTCATTTCATTCTTTTTAAGCGGATTTTTCTTTGCTTGGATTACATACTTTATCATAAGCCCTTGAATTTAAGGGATTATTAATAGTCGCAAAGTTAGTATTTTTATTTCTAAATACAATATAAAAAAGTAAAGTTTCTGCTAAGAGAATGTGTGTTTGTTCGTTGGGGGACATGAATGCTTTCAGGGTCAGAAAGCACGGCATTCACCTTTCAAGCAGCAAAACGCTTTGCGCGTAAACGTTTCGTTAGCTGACACCAGCAAAACGTCAGTTTGTACCCACAAACTGCGCCCTGTTCCCCTCGTTAGACTATCGGGGAGATAAGACCATAATCACTCCGTTCTCATCGGTCAGTATTTAGGAGTTAAGGTAATAAATCATCTACAATGATAAACTTTCAAGGAAACTTATATGAACAGATACAAAGGAAAAGCTGCCCGATGGCAGCAACAGGATAAGGAAGAACAGAAGATGAACAAGACAGAGTTCATCAAAGTAAGATGCACCTTAGAGGAGAAGCAGCGTATCAAGTCAAAAGCGGAAAGCATAGGGCGGAGGGGTTCTCCGACTACTGCCGTGAGATACTCCTTAACGGCGAGATAATAGCCGTCCCCAAGATGACCGACAACGAGAGGGAAGCCATTGCCATCCTCCAACATACAGGAAGATTCTATGGGCAGGTTTCCAACCTCATTAAGCTCAAGGACGAGGATTATAACCCTATCAAAAATCGCATTAGAAAAGTGCAGAAAGAAGAATATTTCATCAAAAACGCTTGTTATTCGGTAATAAAGTATTATCCGTTGCAAACGGAATAACAAGCGTTCTTTGTTAGGCAGAAAACAGCGAAGCCGAGTAGCTCCCTCGTTTCCAAATCTTTACCAGTTTAGTTTTATAAACAAGGTAACTTATTTATTTTCAATTAGATACATTTTAATAATTATCTTACCTTGCAAAACATCACCTTTTACCCTCTAAAACATCATCTTTTGCTTTGCAACTAATCCTTGAAAAGGAAGAAAAATCGAAGTTGGTGTAAACTGACTGATAATGAGCAGGAAACGGAGTAATTTGCATAATACTGCACAGTTCGTAAAGAGTAGGAATATGCAGATTTAGGCAGAAGTTCAGTTACCAAAACGTTACCCGATTTCGTCATAGGTAACGATGAAGTAATGTTCAGTAACTGAATTATTTTCGCTCGTGTGGCTGTTGCTGCGGTCGGCAGTTTTCTGCATAAGTGAGGAACGCTTTAATTCAGGTAACTTTGCCCATAAAAATTAAAGCGTATGAAA
>NZ_JBWPJP010000046.1:0-10249 GCF_056583855.1 Prevotella sp. C0209C1
GGCTATGTAATTCCCGCTATTAGGGCTTACTCGGGACTTCCACCCGTTAGAAAATGCTCATGCCGAGCGTACACCAAGGATGGGGTATGCCGAAATATAGTATTTGGCAGCCCCATCCATTTGAACTCTTCAGAGAACCTTACAAGCTACAATTCCATTAAAGGTTGGTGCTTGGTAGGCCCGGTTTTGGTCGTTTAACAATAATAGGACACATGCAATTGCACACAGCTGTATGGTCACAGCTTCGGCTACTTCTTGAAGAACCACAAGAACCTTGTGCTGCTACAGTGTGAGCTTGACCTCCAAGAACAAGCATTAATGACTCCTTGTTCAGAACAGAGAATTCGTCTGTCAGAACAGATTTCAACTGATTAATTTTTTTCATAAATTGAAATAATTTAAGTTAGCCTACTCTATGAGCTTTTCGGCATCCGCTTTTATTTTCATTTAAAAATGTGGAGTGAGCGATTTCAAGACACAATATACTTGGAATATTTTTCCAATCATAAAATTTTAGAAGTTGATATCCTATTCCTGCAAATCCCAAAAACAACCCTACTTGACTATTTCGGTTGTCATCTCCACAAATAATATCTTGGCTTTTACTTATCTCTGTTGCTATCGAATTAACCCATCTAAAAGTTTTTGTATCATTTTGCATAGATAACAAGTGCAGTATTTCCAAATTTCCCATAGAGCCATGACAAACAGAAAGATTATAGCCAATTCTTTTTTCAATCTGGTTGATAGCTATTTTTAGTTCTTTTACCATTGTTTTATCGGAAAATCCTTCTGACGCCAAGATAAGTCTTGACAATGCAATTCCTGTTGCACCATGACACCAACTTCCGCTATCTTCTTCATATGAAGGGTTTCTTCCATCGATCCAGCCTTGAATCTTATCAGAATAAAAAGAGCGATCATGAAGTAACGAGTGTTTAAATGCTTCTAAATATCGAATGTCACCAAATTGTTTATACAGCAAAAATATTGCTGTTGCCATAGAAGAACTGCCATGAGCAAATCCTCCTAAATTCAAATCATTTTTACCAATAATCTTGTTGCCATCAGTATATGTCCAATATGTTTTACCTTTTATATTCTTGGCAAGTTGCAACAGCCTTTCACCACTCGTTTTCAAAATAGTCAACTTATCAGTTTCTTTCATTAATTTGCATTGTGTTGTAAAAAGTATTACACCTGCTAATCCTGACATATAATCAAATAGAGTGGTAATAGGTATCAGTTCTTTTACTTCTTTGATTATAGACTGATACACCGAAACATTGTATAAATCTGGAAATACTTCCATAATGTACAACAATCCCATAATACCAGATAAAGGCGATATAGCAATCTCACTTTTGTCAACGCCAATATGGACAATATCCCTATGTTCGCACAGTTGCTGAAAAATTCCATGCGCAATTTCTTTGTGTTGTATGTTATGACTGTATGTGAACAAGGTAAGGTAAAACAAGCATACTCCCAAAAGTCCATCATATAAAGAGTCGTTCATCAAACAGACTTGGAATTTTCCATCATAGACATTCCTTGTTCTACATACAAATCCTATTTCATTATCAATTTGTATCATTCGTTTACGAATTTCTTTCTCAATTCGCTCGATTGCTTGCCATAGAACATTTCTATCTAAGGAATCTTTTCCAACAGGTAAAATGCGCACTTTATTTATATTAGTAGTTCCTACAACATCTATAAAGAAATTTACAGACTCATCTATCATGCACAATTGCTCTTCCTGCACTTTTGTGGAGAGTGTAGATAATTTTTCTACTATAACAGAGTTTTCTTTTGGGGCAACAGAAATCCATTCATCTACAACGATGCTATTTGGCAAAGTATATAGAGAATTCTTGTTTAAATACATGAAATAGTAGGGTATATTCCCTTTTTCTATCTGATTTGCAATAGAATGTATAAGAGGAACGCTTAACACACCATAAGATTCTTTCCTGACAATAGGTTCTATAAGTTCCTTTATATCCTTGTCTCCATGCAGATATGGGGGAGTTACCATCTCTGTTAAAAGATAAGAATATATAACTGTTGGATGCAATAAGACTCTTAAACATATAGAATTGAAATCATAGGAGTTGAAATATCTTGATAATTCAAGTCTATGTGCTCTCATAAAGTCACATGCGTCTGCAAAACCTTTTTCAAAATCTTGAAGAGTTTCTGTCGTTATAGTATAACATTTTCCTTCTTTCTTCGGCAAATGATAATTAAAAGCATCAAATTCAAATAAAACAGATGAGATTTGCGCCCTTTCATTTGCATCATTAAACATCCAATCTGGTAAGATACCAGTTTCAAGGACAGAAGATTGTAAATACGCACTGATTTTAGTGCTATCTAAATGTTTAAATTTCTTTGATACAACAGATTCACAATCAATTATATATGGGCAATTACCAAAAACCATTAGATTATCAGGAATTATATCTTGTGCACCAAACAGATATAAGAAAGCCTGTATTTTTCCCAAATTATAATAGTACTCATTAATAGAATCACAATTCTCCATATCACAAGGCTTTACTTGCAAGTGCCAAGAATAGCTATTTCTATCTATGAAGGCAGGAATCCCCAAATGTATAGATAATCCCATCTTATCAAGTACAGATATTGTATCCGCAATGAACTTTTCATTAGCAGCTCCTCTTGGCTTGTAATACAATTTCGTACCATTGAAAAACAAAACTGATGAGACACAATTGCCCTCATGCAAATCCCCTTCAAAAAGTTTAATCTCTGTAATCTTTAAATCTTTTATGGCAGAACTTTCTATATCTACTTTTAAAGCAGAAAGAAGCCTATCAATATGATGCATAATATTGACAGAATAACTCTCAAGTATAGAAAGCAACTTCGGGTATTTTTCAAAGAAATATGTTATCCATTCATCATTAGATGATAATGTATCACGAAAGAATAGACTTTGTTCTTCTTCTGTGCTACCTTTCAAAAAGTTATTTTCTTTCGCCAAATTAAATTCAAATGGATAAACAAACTTCAAATAAGTATTGTAAGCATAAGAAACGACTTGGTATGAAAGCTGCTCTACAATGTCATCTGTCTGCAAAAACGGATAATTATCTATGATTTTGATTATTGCATCATAGATATAGTTGTAGTAAGGAAACATAAAGAATCCTTTTCCTTCTTGTGCATTGTTGCAAGTTTGCTTATGTGAATATTTAAGTATTTCGAATTTCAAATCCATATTACTATATAAGTATCTGAGCAACAAAAAGTTGCTCAAGATTTTGTAATGTCAGAATTTTCACTTATCTTAGTGTTGCAAAAAAAAACAAGAGAATCCGACGATAGACATGGCAAAGATATAAATTAAATCTGAGAGACTCACTCCTTTTGGGGGATTATTTTCAATCATGGAGCAATTTGACTCCACATTATCATCTGTAATCGACTCAACCCTCGGTCTAAGGTGTGGATCGTTCGGTTATCAGTACAGCGAAATCATCCGTTCTCTCATGAGTATTTACTTCTGTGGCGGTTCATGTACCCCAGTATGTCACTACTCATTTGATGAACCTCCTCTCGCTTCATCCGACACTTCGCACTTGTAGCTCTGATACTATCCTCAGAGCGATAAAGGAGCTGACGCAAGAAAACATTTCATACACATCAGATATGGGCAAGACCTACGATTTCAATACGGCTGACACTCTCAATACTTTATTGCTCAATTGTATATTTGCATCTGGCCAACTGAAAGAGGGTGAGATATATGATGTTGATTTCGACCACCAGTTCATAGAGACAGAGAAGTATGATGCAAAGCCTACGTACAAGAAGTTCCTTGGTTATCGCCCTGGCGTGGCGGTTATTGGCAATTTGATAGTCGGTATAGAGAATAGCGATGGTAACACAAATGTTCGTTTCCATCAGAAGGACACGCTGAAGAGATTTTTTGAGAGATTTGAACAGAATAGGCTCATTATCAATCGCTTCAGTGCTGATTGTGGATCATGTTCCGTGGAAATCGTGGAGGAAATAGAAAAACACTGCAAGTCCTTCTATATCCCTGCTAATCGCTGCAGTTCGATCTACAATGATACCTTTGCTCTCAAAGGCTGGAAAACTGAGGAAATCAATTGCATTGGGTTTGAATTGAACTCTATCCTTGTTGAGAAGTGGAAAGGTAAGGCATATCGACTTGTGATTCAAAGACAGAAACGGATGGATGGTGTGCAGGATTTTTGAGAAGGAGAATACACATACCGTTGTATTCTGACTAACGACTATGATTCTTCCGTAAGAGAAATTGTCGAGTTCTATAACCTTCGTGGAGGAAAGGAACATATCTTCGATAATATGAACAATGGTTTCGGGTGGGACAGATTGTCCAAATCCTTCATGGCAGAGAACACAGTGTTCCTTCTTCTTACAGCACTTATCCGTAACTTTTACAAGGTCATTATTCAAAGACTTGACGTAAAGAAGTTCGGACTCGATGCAACAAGTCGCATAAAAGCGTTTGTCTTCAGGTTTATCTCTGTACCAGCCTAGTGGATCAGAACATCAAGGCAGTATGTGCTGAATATCTATACCTGTAATAATGCTTACGCAGATGTTTTCCAGACTAATTTTGGATAATGCATACAACTTATGGGAATGATATTGTGTATTGCCTCAAGTCACATTGTGAGGTAAGGGGATATTGTAGGCAGAGGTGGGGGCTTCAAATTCAAATTATCTGCAAATTCAGTAATGAGAGGACGTGTAAACGCAATAAGGACGTTCAAGGGCTTAGTTGCGGATTTGAGGTTTACAACAAATTTTTCAGCATCTTTTTTCTCTGATTTTCATAATTTTTCCAATTTCATACAGTGAAGTTTTCTATGAATTTCTTGAAATCCGTATACCTTCTTGTGAAAAATTTATATCTTTGCAAACAAGAATAAAGAGTTCTTTGAGGCATTGCAAAAGAAAGAAGGAGAAAGAAACTCGCTCGTTTCCAAATCGTTCACCTTTTATTATTCTTATTTATGCTTTCCTTTTATAATCAGCCGATTACATTCGCTTCTATTACTTTTATGCGGAGATTTGCGATTTCCGCACAGCAAAGGATATAGGCATCGATTGTCCCGAAAAAAACGAGATACTCCATAACATTCCGCCGACACCTGAACAGGAGGAGTTTATCGGCAAGTTGATGGAGTTTGCCAAAAACGGTGATGCCACGCTTTTGGGGCGTGCGCCGTTGAGCGAGAGTGAGGAAAAGGCAAAGATGCTGATTGCAACTGATTACGCCCGCAAAAGATTTTTGAATTTTGTATCTTTCAGATAATCAACAAACTAAGAACGAATAAAGGGTAAATGGGTTACGAGTTGGAAACGAGCGAGTTTCTTTCCCTTTCTTTATACTGCAATGTCTCAAAGAACACTTAAACTGATTGTGCAAAGATAATATTTTCTGATGAAAACAGTGTGCTTTTACGGAAATAAATTGTAGGTACACCTTAATATTAGTTGCAACATCTAATTCTATTGGAAGTAATTTGTTCAAGTTTTAGTACAGTTATTATGCTATCAAAAAGGGTCATAATCAATCATTTTACACTGTAAAGTGAGAAAAAAAGAGAAAAGTGAAACTTTTTTAAGAAAAATCCTTCGAAAAATTTGGTAGATTGAAATATTTCGCATAATATTGCACTTAGAGGTATAGAACAAACGTTATGGTATTATCATAATGCATCAATATATATTTTAATTGTAAAGGTAAATGTTCTAGTATGAAACAGAGTATTATCATATTTTTATTGTCTTTTCTTTATCCCTTTAACACATTTGGACAAAGTCCTATGGATTCAACTTTGCTTCAAGTGTTTGACATTGATAGTATTACACCTATTATTGGAGCTACTGTCACTCTTTTTCCTAAAGAGGGTAAACCGTTGAGGCTTATAACAGACTCTATCGGAAATACCTACATATCAAACGATGTCATTGCTCGAAGAATTCAAATCAGCTATTTCGGCGACGAATTGTTAGATAGTACCTTACACTGCTGGCAAAAACAAATTAAGTTTTATGTAAATTCTTATAAGGTTTTGGATGAAGTTAAAATAAATGGCTATCGGAAGATGGTCAAACATTCACTCATACAAGATGTTATTAAAATAAAAGATGTAGAAGTATTTAAGCATCAAAACTTAGGTGCGATATTGAATTTTATACCTGGTGCTCTATACAATGATGAAGAATTCTCTTACTTTAGGCATCCAATAGCAGGAATACGGTTGGGTACAACGGGAGTTCTTAAACCTGTAACAAAAGAGATTATAAATAATCTGCGTTCATTATTTACGGAGAATATTGATGAAATAAGATTAAAGAAACTTACTTTAGGGCACGGAATACAATATGAGCTAATTATTATATTAAATAAGGATAACAATTATTCTTTGACCCCCTCTATTGAAGCTTATTCGGGAAAAAATGGGAATGTTATAGGTAATGTGTTTACACAGTTGAGTAAAAATAAATTCAATACGACATTGCTTATTACAGGAGAATTATTAAAAAAAATGAAAGGAGAATTCTCTATTTATAATTATGGAAACAAAAAAACCATTATAGATTTTGCTGATAAGGAGTGCGAAAAATATTTTTATGCTGACTATAGTGGGGAGCTTACATTCAATAAAGCACTTTCTGCTGGATTAAATCTTAATTATGGGATAGATAATACAAAGAAACGTAGAAATTCTGTGGAATTATTAGAAATTAAAGATATACTATATTATCCACAAAAGTTTAATGATTTTACAGGTAGTTTTTTCTTAAATAGCAATATGGGAAACCATACATTACATTGGGAGGCTTCCTATAATAGATCTATATCAGACATTACTGTCTCCATAGATAATATCCAATCACAGCACCTTAAAAATATAAGCATATCTCCAAATTCCTTTTTGGAATATACTTATACAAATAAATCTAAGAATTTTAGTGTAAATGGTAACATAGCTTATTCTTATCTAGAAATTAAAAATATGGATTCCAATGTAAACAACTCACAGAATAAACATAAAGAACACACGTTCACTTCAGGAGTTTCCATTTTTATGGAATATAGCCAATTTAGCGGAAATGCCGTACTACAAGTGGAACATAATAACAATAACCATTATAAAACAATGTCTTTTCTCCCTAAAGTATCTTTGAGATATAGTGAGAAATCTATAGGAATAGATATCAATTATGCAAAAACGATTAATCGCCCATTAGCATGGATGCTGACAAACTATCAGACAATAGAAACTGGTAAAGTGTTGCAATCTGGCAATAATTTACTTACTCCATCCACAAAACATCAAGTGGACGCTAGTCTTACCTATTCAAACTTTGTATTTTGTCTTTCAAAGCAATGGGTAAACAATGTTACAGAGCTACTAGCAGATAATTATGACAAAGAAGGGAACCTTATAAAGAAATGGCAAAATATAGGGAAAATAGATAGTTGGGGGTTATCTGTTTATTATAACCTCAGGAAAAAACATTATTATTTGAACCCTAGTATTAACTTAGAATTTGGACGTTTTTACAATGGCTATGATTGGAGAAATAATCATTTGTTAGTGGCAACAGTCCCATTTCAGTTAATGTTCGGTGATCACAAAATATCGTTGAATACTACATATATTGCTAAAAATAAGAGTAATCAAAGAATAATAAACGATATGTTCATAATGGATATTAATTATTCCTATTATATTCCACGAAGTAATATCACGTTATCACTTTTTGCGCGAGATATCTTTAACCAAAAATCTATAGAGACGTATAGTATAAACGACAAACAATACCAATCCTCTACCATTTTGTACAAGGATAAAAGGCAGTTTGGTATTTCAATTGTATATGAGTTTTCAAAAGGAAATACAAATTCTATTAGCGGAGCAAGAAACAATCAAAATAGAAATAAATAACCTTAAATAGGGGTTATTATGTATAACAATATAAAAATTAAATTTATAAAAAAAAAGAAAAATTATGGACATTAAGACTTTTGAAAGTCTTAGTTGCAAAGAGCAAATTCATTTGAAAGGAATTGCTGGAGCTCCAAATTCATCTGACTCAGAATTGGCAAAATCAACTAGTAATGACAAATCCATAAATTCAGATACGTCCACTCACTCAGACACGTCTTCATACAATGACAGTTCGACTCATCATGATTAAGGATTAAGTAATTTAGGAGCAGTTACTTTATTTTAATATATAGTGCTGCTCCTATTAAATTTTATTATAAATGATTCTCATTTTATCATATAAAGATTACGAGCAAGGTACAGATCCTATTTCAGAATGGCTATTATACTATAAATATCCATTTCGAAAAATTACGATAGAAGACTTTACTTACATCTTCTCTCACTTTAAATTCTCAGACAGGAGAGGTTATTATAAATAATTTAAATCTGACTCAGTAAATTAATGTAATTCTATATAGGCGGTTTATAAAAGAGGTGGAGTTTTATAAAGGTGTAGATTTAGGAAAAATAAGTAAAAAATAAATAAAGAAAGTAATTTAAAGTTAAAATCTATTATTGATTATATATCTTTCTTTTAAAAGATAAATATTGGGTTCCCAATATTTCATCTTTTTCCGTAAATAAGGAGCAAATATTATTAGAAGCTAAAAATCAAAAGCTCAATACACCTCGCTCTATTGTTACGACATCAAGGAAATAATTAATAGAATTTAAGAAACATGTTGGGGAAATTATATACAAACCAATAGAATCTTTTGGTTACTATCAAATTGGGTATTATACATATTCTAGTTATGTAGTCGTCCCTCAAGAACCCAACTTACAACCAGCAAATGGTATTGGATAACACCTTTGTTTCATTAACGTTGGAATCCACTCCTTGAATACTCCATTTTATCATGGTTCGAATAAGGCACAAAAGAAGCCGCATGGCTATTTTGAAGTTGAATGCAGCCGCAGCGAGCATCACATTGAAGGTATCACCCAAGAGACCCTTGTAGAAGTTCCTCCCCAATCGATGATATGCCTTGCAGTGCCCTATGACAGGCTCTATTCCTACTCTCTTGCGGAAGAACCTTTGTTATTTCTTTTTCGTGTGTGGCGAGTAGCTTGCCTTGGGAACACTGGGTATCATGATGTTCGTCTCTCCGCACATTTCCTGCCCGCGATACCATCTGTCCCTCGCAAGTCTTTTGATTTTCCTGCCATAGACCCTGCCGACCTGCTCCATTGCCTTGTCTATCGTATGACCGTCGTATTCATTGCGGGAAGATAATGCACCGACAATGAGACCATTCCACAGTCTGACAAGGGAGACTTTATTGCCGAACTCGTATTTCTTGTGGTCCTTCCCCTTGCTGATGCACAACACGTCCGGCTCATGAAGGGAGTAGATCTTATGACCGTCCATTCTCTCGCCGTTAACAAACTTCATGCAGACTTCAATACGTTCTTGGTAAGAGTTCTCTGGGGGCAAATACCGAACCAGCTCGCGCAACAGCATTCTGGCAATGGTGCGCATCCGACGGTCGGCTTTCCTTACCTTGGCTGAACTGTTCTTCCTGCCACGGAAACGCTGCACAAGCTTAAGTCTCTTGATTTCCCCGGCATAGCTTTGGCGCACCTTGAGATGCTCTGCATGAGCCACGCTGCGGCAGAAGCCGATGATTTTATTCAGGAGTTTCGAATCCGTGGGGAACGTGACGTTCTTCTCCTGCACGGTAGAGTCGATAAAGGCTGTCTGCTCGGTGTCGGACTTGCGTCCACGACCGTCCTTGCTGTCATTTCTGTTTTCATTCTCTTTCCACTTGTCGTCAAGCAGCAGGTTGACCCAGATGCTCTCCTTGAGAATCAACTCCATGCCCGCCTCGCCAATGCGATGGCGGAACTCCACGAGTTCCGTCGGCACGCAAGGCTTGGAGATGGTGAAGGATTCCATTCCGCAAAAATACTGGTAGTAGGCGTTCTCCGAGACGTTGCGAATATGCTTCAGCACTATAAGACCGACCATCAGGCGGATAGGCTTAGCCATGCGTCCGTTGTCCTTACAGTACAAGGGGGCAAAGGAACGCTCAAAGGTTTCCCAATTTATCAGATTGGCAAGTTTATACATTGGAAGGGTGGGATTGAGCATGGATGCCAAGTCCCAAAACATTGATACCTGATGGGTGTTGGATGGAGATTTATACATTGTT
>NZ_JBWPJP010000047.1:0-9970 GCF_056583855.1 Prevotella sp. C0209C1
GGTGGTGTGAGAGGTCGGTGAACACGAAAGTAGGAAATAAACACCTATGATTAGGGTTTACCTCCTACTCGATTTTTTTGTTTTGAGAAATCTAAATAATAGATTCTTTTATAGATTGCACAATATAATCAACATCTTTATCTGTTACTAATGGCCCACTCGGTAGACATAAGCCACAGCGAAACAATCCAACGCTAATACCATTTTCATAGGAAGGACATGAAGCATAGACAGGTTGCTTATGCATAGGTTTCCAAAGTGGTCGTGCTTCTATATTAGCTTTATCAAGAGCAATACGCATAGCCTCAACATTAGTGTTTGGTTCACAGTCGGTATGCGCAGCTTCAGCCACATGGACCACACCTGCAGCACCGCCTACAGCACTTGTTACTACTGTTTTATAAGCATTTTCTTCTCCTTTTACTTTGAGGTGTTCATCTAAAAGAATAGTATTTAACCAAAAGTTAGAGTCGTATTTTTTACTAATATTATCGTGGAAGGTGATACCATTTAGATTTTTAAAAGCCTCTTTGTATAAATGAGCAATGTGTTTATGATGCGCTATATGCTCATCTAAAACAGTCATCTGTCCACGACCAATGCCTGCACAAATATTACTTAAGCGATAATTATAACCAATGTGTACATGTTGATAATACGGATAAGACTCTCTTGCTTGTGTTGCATAATACATTATTTCTGATTTTGCTTTATCATTAGGACATATCAAGGCACCACCACCAGAGGTAGTTATCATTTTGTTACCATTAAAACTAATTACTCCATATTTGCCAAAAGTGCCACATAACTGCTTATCATAACGTGATCCTAATCCTTCTGCAGCATCTTCTATTACGGGAATATCATATTTTTCAGCTACATCAAGTATTTCTTTAATTTTTGCAGGCATACCATATAGATATACAACGATAATAGCTTTAGGCTTCTTACCTGTTTTTTTTATACGGTCTTTTATAGCGTCTTCTAAAAGGCAAGGATCCATATTCCATGTATCTTTTTCTGAATCGACAAAAACAGGAGTAGCTCCTTGGTAAGTAACAGGATGAGATGATGCACAAAATGTAAAACTCTGACATATAACCTCATCGCCAGCCTTTACACCAAGTGCTATTAAAGCTAAATGTATAGCAGAAGTTCCTGAAGCTAAAGCAACAATTTCTTTTTCTTGTAAATAATCAAATTGGTCTTGCCATAAATTATCTGGATTATTTTCATGTGCTAAAATACTTTTAGGATAACCATCTTCTATAAAAGTTTTTGTATTTGGTTCTGATGCAAAAAAAGATTTTAGTTCAGCCTCAAATTTATTAACATTAGGTCCTAAAGGCACAACCCAGTTTTGTTCAAATGCTTCTTGAATATATTTTTGTTCATTACCAGACATATGTGCTAAGCACAATAAAATTCGTTTATCCATACAGTCATATAGTTTTTTATATTCACAAAGGTAAAAATTATAATTAAGAAAAAGAAGTTTTGAGAATTGATAATTAATAATAAAACAACCCTTATATGTTTTGTTACATATAAGGGTTGTTTTATTATATGAAAGATAGCTGTTACTATATAATGCTTACGTTTTGCTGAATTGCATAATTAATAATATAGTTAGCTTCTTTTTTATGTATAAAGATGATGTATTTGTTAAATATATAGTTTTATTGTGCATTTATTTCTTTGAGTAATCTGTCAGCATGTCCCCATTTGTCCATTAAATAGAGTACATAGCGTATATCAACACCTATGCAACGTGCAAGATTACGATCAAAGTTAATATCGCTAGAAAGGCTATCCCAGTTGCCATCGAATGCCAAACCGATCACCTCACCTTTACCATTAAAGATAGCAGAACCAGAGTTTCCACCAGTAATATCGTTATTGGTAAGGAAGCAAAGCTGCATTTTTCCTGTAGTTTTATCAGCATATTTACCGAAGTCTTTCCTACTCATAAGATCCATCATAATAGGCTCCGTCTTGTACTCCTCTACCTGATCGCCACGCTTCATCTTCTCAACAATGCTCTCTGCAGTGGTGTAATAGTTGCTATCCCAACTACCTAACTGGTAGCCACCTACCTGACCATAAGACAAACGCATAGTAAAGTTAGCATCGCTATAGTGTGGCATATCCATTTCCATTTCTACTTTTGCTTGGCAAAGTTTCTTTTCTTGAAGTGCGATAGCTTCTTTATCGCTTCCCACTTGGATATTAATCTTACGGAACATATCAAACAGTTGTTTTCCTACAATATATCCAGGGTCTTTCTTTAACATCTTGCTGTTAGGATAAAACTTAGTACCCTCTATCATTAACTTTGATTTTTTATATAACCATTCGGTGTATTTCTTGTAGTCGTCGCCAAATTTTATCTTTATATCTTTTAAGAATTTTGGTTGATATTCGCCAGGTACTTGGTCTGCATAATTCTTCAGCATTGCAGCTGTCATCTCTTTATCGAGATTTATATTCCATTCTTTGGAATTATCATTAAAGAAATAATAAAAGTCTTTTGTCCCCTTTGTACCAATATGTTTCATACCTTTTTCACGGTAGATATTAGTAGCACGTGTAAAAAACTCAGATGTTCTCCAAAACGATTCTAACCAGTATATATAAGCCTTAGCAGGTGCAGCTACCTTAGTGTAAAGCTGTGATAGCTTAGCAAAATCGACATTGGTAGCTTCATCTTGTGTTTTTTTATCTTTTAACCACTTTTGTATTTTCTCTTCATATTGTATTTTTTGGCGAATAAGACCTATGGAATCTATACACTTATTCATACCCATAGAGTTTTTCCAGTAGTTAGCTGAACCAACATATTTATCTTCGTATTGAATGCGTGTGTTTTCATCAGCGTCCATATACTTTTTCATTATAGCCAGCTTAATATTACGAGAGTAAATGCGAGCAGCATTTTCTATATCTCTGCGTTGCTGTATACCATACGAAGATAGGTATCTATTAGTAGAGCCAGGGTAACCTACTGTCATAGCGAAAGACTTGTCTTGGTATCCTTGCATGCTAACAGGTGCCCAGCTTGAAGGGTGATAAGGCACATTATCCTTTGAATATTTAGCAGGACCATTAGTCTTTGGGTCGGCATAGATGCGGAATACTGAGAAGTCGCAAGTTTGTCGAGGCCACATCCAGTTGTCTGTTTCGCCGCCAAATTTACCCATACTCTTTGGTACAGTAAATACTAAACGTAGGTCGTTAAACACCTGATATGTGGTAGCAAAAAACTTATTTCCTTCATAAAAAGGATCTATTTCAACATGTAGGCTTTTATCTATTTTTTTTACAGAGTCGGTCATTACATTTGTAAGAGAATCTATAATAGCGTCTAACTTTTTAATGTTTTTGCCAGAGGTTAAGCTGTTTACCTTACTTGTAATATCTTCTTGATTTTTCATAAAAGATACAAACATATTTTCATTAGGCAGCTCTTCACTAAAATCTTTAGCATAAAAACCATCTATCATATAGTCGTGTTCTACTGTAGAGTGTGCGTTTATAGCACTAAAACCACAGTGATGATTAGTAAGTACCAGTCCATCTGGAGAAACAACTACGCCAGAGCAGAATCCAGAGAAGTTGACTACATTGTTACTAATGGCGTTAGGTGCACCATATATCATGTTCTGTGGTAATGTAAAGCCTTCGCTTTGCATAGCCTGAAAAACTGGTTGAGGCAGGTTATAGAGTGTCCACATACCTTCATCAGCATGTACACTGCCTAAAGATAATAATCCTGCAACGAGTAAGAATAATTTTTTCATATACACTTTAATTAATTTTATTGATTTAAAAAAGGTGGAATTTATGTTTAATTTTTTGTATAGCTCCTTTAGGCATATCATGGTAAATGATATGTGCTATAAACAATAATATTATTATCGTATTAGCTATAAAGGCAAAAGGTGCTGATAAAAACTTATTAGAATAGGTTATTCCTGTAAAGAAAATTAACGCAATTACAAAATAAGTAAAAATACTTTTTAGAGGATAGTTTATGGGATAATATTTCTGTCCTGATATATATGATAAGATCATAGCAACGGCGTTACCAGTAAGTCCAGCCCATGCGCATGCCATATATCCATATTTAGGTACAAAAATAATGTTTATGCTAATAATAACGATACACCCTATACCAGAAAGGTATACCCCCCAAATAGTTTTATCTATAAGTTTATACCAAAAACTAAGATTAAAGAAAGCTCCCGTCATAATACTTCCCATCATTACAATAGGTACAACCTTTAATCCTTCACGATAGTCTTTAGCAATAAGATGTTGTAAAATATTCATGTATCCCATTACTACCAAGAAAGCTAAGAGGGTAAATATGATATAATATTTCATAGCTTGTCCATAGGTTTGTTTGCTATCCTTGTCTTTAGCTTTACCAAAGACAAATGGTTCGTAAGCATATCTGAAAGCCTGCATTATCATAGACATGATCATTGCTATCTTTACAGAAGCTCCAAAAATACCTAATTGCTTATGTGCATCAGCAGCATGATATAATTTTGGGAAAAGTATTGGTCCTGCATTCTGATTCATCATACCTGCGATACCTAAGACAAGTATAGGCCATGAATAGCTCAACATCTTTTTAACGAGCTTTATATCTAATAGTTTAACTCCAGAGAAGAATCCTTCTTTAAGCTCTTTCCAAAAGAAAAGCGTTATTGATGCAGTGCAAAACAAATTGATATAGAAAGCATACCCTACATCGTGCCCACCAAGGAAAAGATAATAAGTTAGGTTTAAAACTATGTTAAGTGCTATAAAAAGGAGTTTTAGTCCGGCAAACTTTAATGGTCTTTTCTTATATCTTAGGTAAGCAAAAGGAATACATTGAAAAGCATCTATGGCTACAGTAACAAACATAACCCATACAAACGAGGGGTGTTCTGCGTACCCCATAAAGTGGGATATAGGACTAAGAAAAGCAAATATAATAATAATAAAAAGTAAAGATGATATTCCTACCATTGATAATGTGGTAGCGTATATCTGTTTAGAATTTTCGTCAGTCTTATTTGCATAGCGAAAGAAGGTAGTTTCCATACCATATGTAAGTATTACTAATAGTACGCTTGTGTAGGCATATATATTAGTAATAACACCATACCCTCCGCTTTCAGCACTAATCTTAGCAGTATAAAGAGGCACTAAAAGATAATTAAGAAATCGTCCAACGATACTACTAACACCATAAATTGCCGTATCTTTTGCTAATGATTTTAAGTTTGCCATTGTTTTGTATTTATTATATAATTATAAAAAACTTCTATTTTAAAAGAAGAGGTAGCATACGATAATTGCAGCGATAACACCTAAAATATCGGCGAGTAAGCCACAAGCAACAGCATGCCGAGTATATTTTATGCTGACACTGCCAAAGTATACAGCCAAGATATAGAAAGTAGTATCTGTAGAACCTTGGAAGACGCACGATAGTCGTCCTATAAAAGAATCAGCCCCATAGGTCTTCATAGCTTCCACCATAAGGCCACGAGCACCACTCCCTGATAGAGGTTTCATAAGTGCTGTTGGTAAAGCTCCTACAAAATCGGCGTTTATACCGCACATTTCTACTATATATTTTACAGCTTTTATAAGTACGTCCATAGCTCCTGACGCACGAAACACACCTACGGCAACAAGTATAGCTATTAGGTAGGGAATTATTCGTACTGCTGTATGAAAACCTTCTTTAGCTCCCTCTATAAAGGCGTCATATACATTAATCTTTTTTATTAGACCTGCTATAATGAAGAGTACTATGACGGACATTAAAATAAGATTAGAAGTTATTGATGTTACAGATGCCATAGTATCTTTATCCATCTTACCAAACCCCCAGATAACAAACCCTACAAAACCTATTAAGCATGCTAAGCCAAATAAAAGTGTGGGTTGTAATAAGTTGATACGTTGCCAAAGGGCAGTAAAAATAATACCTGCAACGGTAGCAACAGTAGTAGCTAAAAGGATAGGGATAAACACATCTGTGGGCTGAGATGCTCCATAAGTACTACGAAAAGCAAGTATGGTAGTAGGTATAATGGTAAGCCCAGAGGTGTTTAGCACCAAAAACATTATCATAGAATTGGTAGCAGTGTCTTTCTTTGGGTTAAGTTCTTGCATCTGAGCCATTGCTTTAAGCCCTGTTGGTGTTGCGGCATTATCCAAACCTAACATGTTAGAGGCTATATTAAGAAAAATAGAACCCATAACAGGGTGATTCTTTGGAATATCAGGGAAGAGTTTAGAAAAAAATGGGCTTAGTATTCGTGCCAAGACATTAACGATACCAGCTTGTTCACCTATTTTCATAATACCCAGCCACAAGGCTAAAACGCCTGTTAAACCAAGAGAAATTTCAAAGCCTGTCTTCGAAGAATCGAAAGTAGCACCTACTATTTTCTCAAAGATTGTAGCATCACCAAGTAGAAGAGAGATTATCCCAAAGATAAATGCAATGAGGAAAAATGCTATCCAAATATAGTTAAGAACCATAATGCTATTTTTTGCAACAATACATAATTGTAGCTAATTATAAAAATCAGCAACAAAAGTACACATTTTTTTATAGTTATTCCACATATAATAAGTGAAAGTAATATAACAATAAAGGCTTACCCGTTAGAGTAAGCCTCATAATTATTAAAAACATTAATAAATAACTATATATTATTTACTTCTTTATTTTTAGATCGTAGCTCAGTCCTTTTGTTGCAACAGCCTCTTCAAAGTCGGCATTTACCATACGAAGTGTAGAATCGTTAGATACTAAGAAATTTACTTTATTACCCTTGCCAAGCTCAAAGGTGTAGTAAGTATTTTCCTTACCATTTACTTTCTTTTTTACAACATCATACTTGCCATGGTAGTTCTGGGTAGACTTAGCTTTAGTATCGCTCTCCATATAACTTTCTGTGGCAGAGAAGCCGTTAGTAGAGTCGGTAGCTAAAGATAAATGATATTTTATGCCTGCACAGTCGGCAGCTGGTGTCATACCCTCAAATACTACAGAATCTGCTGCTGTTAGGGTACTATCTTTTGCAGTAGAATCAGATGATGTTGCATTAGATGTTGTCTTACCATTCTTACAAGCTACCATTGCTGTGCATATAGCCATAATAAATAATACTTTCTTCATAAAACTGTTCTTTAAATTTACATAATATTTTATTCATTAAAAGAGAAATAACCCCCTTTAAACAGGCGCAAATATAAGTAAAAAAAATAATAAACTATTAAGACAGAACAAAAAACAGCCCTTATTGTAGATAATTAACAATAAGGGCTATAATATATGTGATTATATATAATCTTAATAGCTTATATTAATCGCTTACAGTATCATGGTTATTTTCACGACGAGGACGACGATCTTCACCCCTATAATCGCCATCACGACGAGGACGACGATCGCCACGAGGACGACGTTGAGGCTCTACATAACCTTCTGGTTTCTCTAAAAGCACTCTATGCGAAAGCTTATATTTACCAGTCTTTTGATCTATCTCTAATAATTTTACCTTTATCTTATCGCCTTCTTTGATGCCAGCTTCTTCCACTGTTTCAAGACGTTTCCAATCTATTTCTGAAATATGTAATAAGCCATCTTTGCCAGGCATGATTTCTACAAAGCAGCCATATGGCATGATAGAGCGAACAACCCCTTCATAAACCTCACCTATTTCAGGAACGGCAACAATAGATTTAATCTTGCCTAAGGCAGCATCAATAGACTCTTTGTTTGGTGCTGAAATGGAAATCTTACCCTGGTTATCAATCTCTTCTATAGTAATAGTTGCACCTGTATCTTCCTGCATCTGCTGAATAATTTTACCTCCAGGCCCAATAATAGCTCCGATGAACTCTTTAGGGATAAAGAGTTGCTCAATGCGTGGTACCTGTGGCTTCATTTCAGAACGAGGAGCAGGCATCGTTTCCATCATCTTTCCGAGAATATATTCACGACCAGCCTTAGCCTGCATCAATGCCTTTTCTAAAATTTCATACGACAACCCATCACACTTAATATCCATCTGAGTAGCTGTAATACCATCTCTTGTGCCTGTTGTCTTAAAATCCATGTCGCCTAAGTGATCTTCATCACCAAGAATATCGCTTAGAATAGCATACTTATCCTCACCAGGATTTTTAATTAACCCCATAGCTATACCTGATACTGGCTTTTTCATAGGTACACCTGCATCGAATAAAGCCAAAGTGCCTGCACATACAGTAGCCATAGATGAAGAGCCATTAGATTCTAAAATCTGACTTACTAAGCGTACCGTATATGGGAAATCGGTAGGAATCTGGTTTTTCAAAGCACGCCATGCTAAGTGCCCATGACCTATCTCACGCCTACCTACACCACGTTGTGCCTTAGCTTCACCTGTAGAGAAAGGAGGAAAATTGTAATGAAGTAAAAAGCGTTGATAGCTCTTTTCTAAAACATTATCTACCATTTTTTCGTCCATTTTTGTGCCTAAGGTGCAAGTGGAAAGCGACATTGTTTCGCCACGTTGGAAAATAGCACTACCATGAGGCATAGGCAAAGCATCTACCTCACACCATATATGGCGAATCTCATCGGTAGCTCTACCGTCCATACGCTTACCTGTGTCAAGCACACTACGACGCATAGTATCACGCTCTACATCAGCATAATAACGTTCTATCATTTCATGCTTTTCGGCTAACTCATCAGCTGTGAGATCTTCATGAGCAGCATCATATTTCTCAATAAAGTCTGCCTTAATCTGGCTATATACCTCTTCGCGATGATGTTTGTCGTCATCACCACTCTGTGCTTGAGCATAGCAAGCATTATATGTCTCTTTGCGAACTTGCTCACGAAGCTCATCGTCGTTTACCTCGTCGCAATATTCACGCTTAACATCAGTGCCACATTCCTTAGACAGCTCTTCCTGAAGCTCGCACATAGGCTTAATGGCTTCATGAGCAGCTTTTAATGCCCCAATAAGCTCCTGCTCAGAAACCTCGTCCATCTCGCCTTCTACCATCATAATATTATCTTTTGTTGCACCTACCATGATATCCATATCGGCTTCTTTCATCTGGTCAAATGTAGGATTGATAATATATTCACCCTTAATACGTGCTACTCGTACTTCGGAAATAGGATATTCAATAGGAATGGTAGAAGCTGCAAGAGCTGCAGAAGCTGCAAAACCAGCTAAAGCATCAGGCTGATCAACACCATCTGCTGATAATAACATTATCTGTACATATACCTCTGTATGGTAATCGGATGGAAATAGTGGACGAAGAACGCGGTCCACCAAGCGCGAAGTTAAAATTTCATCATCATTAGCCTTACCCTCTCTCTTGGTGAAACCACCAGGAAAACGACCTGCGGCAGAATACTGCTCGCGATAATCTACTTGTAAAGGCATAAAATCAGTACCTGGAACTGCCTCTTTAGCTGCACAAACCGTTGCCAACAATACAGTGTTGCCCATACGCAACATGGCTGCACCGTCGGCTTGTTTTGCAACCTTTCCAGTCTCAATAGAGATGGTTCTACCATCTGCTAATTGAATTGTTTTCGTAATTACGTTCATCTAAATCTTAAAAAAATCTTATCGTTTTGACCAATATCTCTGAAGGGTTATAAGGATAAAGACAATAGGCAGAAATGCCATATAACCCAACCTTACAACTTATCAAGCTATAAAAATTAATCGTGCAAATATACCTATTATATATGTAAATTACAAATTAAAACTAAATTATTTTACCTATAAAACTATATACTACGGCATTTATCATATAAAAAAATAGTTAAAACTTTTTTTTTATAAAGATTATCATATTAAGTAGTCCACCCTTAAAAGCCTAATATTCATCTGATTCATAGTATATTATGCTATAAATTATTTGCAAATATCTGCAA
>NZ_JBWPJP010000048.1:0-9331 GCF_056583855.1 Prevotella sp. C0209C1
TTGGCTATGTAATTCCCGCTATTAGGGCTTACTCGGGACTTCCACCCGTTAGAAAATGCTCATGCCGAGCGTACACTATAAAAAGGCTAAACTCCTAATAAGAAGTTCAGCCTTTTCATTTATATATTAAATTTTATCTGTTAGTTAATGATTTTTACAACTTAACTGCAATTCCAGCTACAACCCAAGCTCCGGGCTGTTTCACATTAGCAACATCAACATAATGACATCCCAATATATTATTTGCATTAATGTAAGCATTCCATTTTTTAGCTTCCCAGCTAAGTCGTGCATCTAAAACACCATAACTACCATAATCATGATAATTACCAGCTATATCAAGATAACCATTCATACGATGCTGAAAACGGTAATTAACATTAAGGTTAAGGTGTTTTACGATATTCATATCCAATCCTAAAACTAACTTGTTTTTTAGATAATCTAAAACATATTTACTATTAATATTATCTTCTCCCTCTTTATTCTGATCAAGATAACAATAAGATAAATTAAAATTCTTTAGAATATGTTGAGATGGGAAAATCCTTGAGAGCAACATTTTAGTAGAAAACTCTACTCCAAGGTCATTAATAGATCCAAAATTAACACTCTTCCAGATTAAGGAACCGTTTTTATCCTTACTACCATCATTAATCCAATCGATAAGATTATGATGATGATTATAAAAGATATTTGCAGAAGTAATGATATAATTGTTTACATATTTTACTCCTACTTCATATGCACTTAATTCCTCTGGACGTAAGTGCTTATCAGCCTTAAACCCACCTACTGAATAATATAATTCCGTAAAAGAAGGCATACGCAGGGCAGTATTATGAGATGCGTATATTTGCAAGTTGCTGTTAATACTATAATTAACATCTAAACTTGGGAAAAACTTTAAAGGCATATTAGCCTGACTGTTTTTTACAGCAATGAAACCTCCTGAAAGAGTTAAACGATCTAAACTAATATTTTGCTCTAAATAAAATTGGCAGTTAGTCCTGTTTAGTCCTTTTAAATACTGTCTATCGGTTCCGTTAATATTTATAGGCTTATAAAGGTTATCTCCAAGTATTGTACTCTTTATTTTCTCGTTTCTAACCTCTAATCCAAATGCTGTCTTATTCGCATCCGACCATATATAATAAGCATTTAGATTACTACCTATCACATCAGTGCAATGGTAATTAAATGGATATTTTTGGGGGCTATTCCGGAATAACTCAAATCTATCCCAACCCCTATTCCAATATACTGACGGACGTATGCGAAGATTACCTACCTTATTTTCAGCTTGTATGGCAGTATATAACTTTGCGGTATGCTCAAACTGATCGTCCCATTTAACTCCATAAAATGTATTAGAGCCAAAGTCTTTAATACTAAATCCTGCATGCCAATTAAATAACCATTGAGCACCTGAATAAATACCATTATAAAACAGTTTAGAGGTCTGATAATCTGAGTTCAGCATACCTGCTTTATTTCGTAAATAGCCATCACTACGAGTAAAGTTAGCTGAAACCTGATTAGTCCATCTTTTATTTGTTATATTACCACGAGCTCCTACAGAGAAATAACCATATGATCCGCCATCTATATGAAAATCAAATGATGAGTTTTGTGGAGTTTGAGTAATAACATTAATTGCGCCTAATAAAGAAGAAGTACCATAAACGCGCCCTGCAGGTCCTTCTAAAATCTCAATCCGCTTGATATGAGAAATATCTAATGGGAAATCGAAAACATTATGTCCTGTTTGAGGATCACAAATATTAATGCCATTTAATAGCACTGCTATCTGTTCCTGATTTCCACCTCGTATGCTGACATCAGTTTGTGCTCCAATAGGACCACGCTGCCTTACGTCTACTCCTGCTGCATACTTCAGCAAATCATTAACACTTTGTACAGGGGCATGCATAATATCATCATGCTCTAGTACAATTACCTTTCTCGCTTGCTTACTATTAGCAAGTGGAGCGCGCGAACCAGTAACACACACTTCGTTCATCATAACCGGAGATTGGTTTAAAAGTGTAGAATCGTTGCTTGCTTTTACACCTTCGTTACTAATGCTCTTTGCTGTAGCATGCTGAAGGGTAGCAACGCTCAAAACACCAATCACCACTTCTTTCCCTAACACAGAAAAAAGTGAATAGCCGTGACGTGAAAAGTGCTTAAACTTGATAACGCTACGCTTGTTAAAATTGGTTTTGTACATAATTAATATTTAATAAATAAATACTAAGAGGATAGGTAAAATACTTCCTAAAATCCTCTAAAACGGTGCAAAGGTAATAAAAAAACAAAAAAAAAGAAAATCTTAGTACGTCGAGATTGCTTATAATAACATTTAAAACAGCCTATAATAATCTTTAATATAACATGAAAACCATGACAAAATATTTTTATAAAAGAATTATATTAGACGTAATGGACATTTAATAAGCTAAAAAGAAATATGGCTTATTACGCCAATATTTTACATAAAAAAAAGAGGATGTGCATAAATTTTTCACACATCCTCCAAATAATATCTAAAAAAGGGAAAAGTATATTTTACTTACCTTCCATTTTTTTCTTAAGATCTGCAAGAACATCAAGATCACCAAGAGAAGTTCCTGCTGCTACATTATTAACTTGTGCTGCAGCTTCTTGCTTGCGAGCTGTATTGTTACTATTACTGCGCGAACGACGTGGCTGCTCTTCCTTAACCTCTTCAAATGTACGAGAATGAGAAAGAATAATACGCTTTGTATCCTTAACAAACTCTATAACCATAAATGGTAGCTCCTCGCCAAGCTGTGCTTGGGAACCATCTTCCTTAACAAGATGCTTTGGAGTAGCAAAGCCTTCACCACCTTCGTTTAAAGCAATAACTGCACCTTTATCCATTACCTCTGTTATCTTACCTGTATGAACAGAACCTGGAGTATAAATAGACTCATATTCATCCCATGGATTAGGCTCAAGCTGCTTGTGTCCTAAGCTTAAACGACGATTTTCCTTATCTATCTCAAGCACAACTACATCTATTTCTGCCCCTTGATGAGTAAACTCTGAAGGATGTTTCACCTTCTTTGTCCAAGAAAGATCTGAAATATGAATTAAACCATCTACACCTTCTTCTAACTCTACAAAGATACCAAAATTAGTGAAATTGCGCACCTTAGCAATATGCTTAGAACCTATAGGATATTTGTCCTCAATAGATTCCCAAGGATCAGCCTTTAATTGTTTAATGCCAAGAGACATCTTACGCTCGTCACGATCAAGAGTTAAGATAACTGCTTCTACTTCATCACCAACTTTCATAAACTCCTGTGCAGAACGTAAATGCTGACTCCAGCTCATCTCTGAAACATGAATTAACCCCTCAACACCTGGCTGTATTTCTACAAAAGCACCATAGTCTGCCATAACGACTACCTTACCTTTTACATGATCACCTACCTTAAGATCTGCATCTAAAGCATCCCAAGGATGAGGAGTAAGCTGCTTCAAACCTAAAGCAATACGCTTCTTTTCTTCATCAAAATCAAGAATAACTACCTTAATTTTCTCATCAAGAGTAACAACTTCGTGAGGATCACTTACACGACCCCATGAAAGGTCTGTAATATGAATAAGACCATCTACACCTCCCAAGTCGATAAACACACCATATGTAGTAATATTCTTAACTGTACCTTCAAGAATCTGACCTTTCTCCAAATGTGAAATAATCTCTTTGCGCTGTGCTTCCAATTCTGCCTCAATAAGTGCCTTATGAGACACAACAACATTACGGAATTCCTGATTTATCTTAACAACCTTAAATTCCATTGTCTTACCTACAAAAACATCGTAGTCGCGTATAGGATGAACGTCAATTTGGCTACCAGGCAAGAAAGCTTCAATACCAAATACATCAACTATCATACCACCTTTAGTACGACTCTTAATGTAACCCTGAATAATTTCATCGTTATCAAGAGCAGCATTTATATTCTCCCAGCTCTTCTGTAAACGAGCTTTCTTATGAGAAAGAACTAACTGACCACGCTTATCTTCCTGACTCTCTACAAAAACCTCGACTTTGTCGCCTGCTTTTAACTCAGGATTGTAACGGAACTCCGATGCTGGTATAATACCATCGCTCTTATAACCAATGTTAACCACAACCTCTTTCTTATCAACAGAGATAACTGTGCCTTCAACAACTTGGTTTTCTTGAATTTTGTTAAGAGTATCATCGTAAACTTTAGTAAGATCTTTCTTACTTGCATCTACACTTGTACCGTTCTCGAACTCGTCCCAATTGAAATCATCAAGTGGCTTGACGTTTTCTAAATTTGTCATAAATTTTAATTAATTAATAATTTAATAAAGTTAGACTTTATATGAATAATTCTCTCACGTAAGGATATAATAAATCCAAACTATGTGCAAAGTTAATAATAATAATCTGTACATCAGTGATATTGCTTTATTTTTTTTTATTTTTATTATGTAAGCCAAAAAGATCTCGCAAATTAGTAAAATCTTTCTTCAGAATAATACCAATACCTTGTGTAGTAAGAGAATTACGTGCGAAATAACGATCATTATTCTTATTGTAGAAATGAAAAGCCACATTACCATTTTTTTGTAATAAATAACGAAGATCAAAGTCTCCAATAAAAGAAGATGAGTTTGTAGCTACATTATCTCTATAGCCCAACTCTCCATTTAATAGTAAACGATCATTAAACAATCTTCCTGAAAATATTCCTTCATACTCTGCATTATTAAGTCCTTCATTACCAGTAGCTATATTTGTTCCAAAATTCCAGTTATTTGAATTTATAACATTTGAAAGTATTGTATTTATTTGTTGGGATAATGTTCCTGATAGCAAACTTTGCACTGCTAAAGAAGTGCGATGCTGAGCAGCATTATTCTGTAAAGAGTTATTACTTGTTTGAGGATAAAACCTTCCAATAGCTAATAGATATAACACTTGCTGATTAAGATCCTCTTCAGAATTAAGCAAAGAATGAACTATTTGTTGAGCATCATCAGACAAATTAGGGAAATTTATACCAAAAGTAACATTAGGCGAACCTGCCGTACCTTTAATATTAAGTAAACAATTTACCTTCGTATTAGTAGAGAAAAGAGGCTGTCCTATCTGCAAATCACTAAGTGATACAGAACTAAGAGAATAGACCCCCTGCAAATTAAGTGTAGCATTAAAAGGATCACCACCAAAAACAATTGTTGATGTCGGCAGAAAAGCAAAAGTCTTTTTAATTGCATTTTCTATAGTAATATTATACGCACCATGATCTACAAAAAAATTACCATACATTTGGAATGAACCTTTATTATAATAAGTAGCACGTATGCCTCCATATCCATTAAGAAGTAGATTATCACGAGTAGATTCATCTGTGATAACCTCCATGGTAAGATTTGGATTAGTATTAAAAAGAAAGTTTATATTAAGATCACTAAGATTATTAAAATTATGAAAAACAACATCACTATTTCCATAGCCTATAGTATCCCTCTTATTAGTTACTTCTAACTTTTTTTCTTTACTCATAAGAGAATCCTTCTCTACTTCATTCCACCTTATAAAATAATTTTCCCCTAAAGAACTTGCCCGACTTGCATCATAAACTATATGTGAATTCGGCTCAGGAGATAAATTCACATCTAAAGTAGTTTCGCCTGATAAACCTTTTATATGACATGTACCTGTACCATAAACAACACCCCAAAACGACTCCTTATTAATTTGCTGTGGAAAATTATAACATAACAGATTCTTTGTTGCTATATTCACATTATAAGAAAAATTACTTAAATAATCATGACTCAAACCTCCTGTTATAACTCCGATATTATTATTAACATCTCTAATAGTATCTTTATCAAAGATAATCTCATTAGGAAGCATTTTTATATGACTATTCTCAAAGGTATAAGTAGTGCCTATAGGGGTAATTGACATTCGACCATTAGCTACTAAGTCGCCTTCAAGATTAATATGACTAAGAGGACCTACTACTTTACACCAACCATTAATAGAACCTTCTATATTATCCATAAATGAATCACAATAACTTTTCATAAAATAAAGTTTAGTGTTATGCGCATATATAGGTAAATTGATATACTCGTTTTTCAAATCAACATATCCCTTTATATCTGTATAAGAACTATTATTAGCCACAGCTTTAGCATTAATATAAGCAATTTCGTTCTTACTATCATAAGTTGATTCCGCTGTAAGTTCGCCCATTGGACCATCTTGAAAGGTAAAGTCTTTTACAAAAAGTTTAGTATTTATTATAGGGTGAGAGAATATAGATTTAACAGAAGCTGTACCTGAAGCTAACCCTCCAAAATTAACATCATGGAAATTAACTAAATCGAGAATATAAGGCACTTCTATATCCTTTAGATAAACTGAAAGAGAATCCTCAGGATCACCGGAAGTCTTACCATTTACTATTATATGCTGTGTCTTATTAGATATTTCAAAATGATTTATTATCAGATTCTTGCGATAATATATCATATCAGAAGGTTGTAAAGTAAGACTTATCGTATCTATATTAATATTAGAAGGATTAAAATGAACTCGCGTAGCAAGAGAACCGCCATGGTTATAAAAAAATATATCACTATTTATAACACTCTTAAAAGGAATCTTCCCTTCTGCAGTACAATTTATAATAGATGAAATCTTATTCTGTCCTATTCTTGCAAAAGTATTAATATAAAGATGCGGCTTCTTGGCGTTGTTATACTCTCCTTTTATAGTTGTTATAAGGTTGCCCTCCTTAGAACCTACTCTTATATCAACATTTTTCATCTCAGTATCAGCAAAAGAAACTTTCTTCGACTCAAAGAAAAAGTCAATATCTTTTGTTTTCTCATTAAATTTTCCATTAAAAGCAATAGGACTTTCCAATTTTAAAGGCAGCTTAATATACTCTTTTATAGCATCATAATTTTTAAGTTGCACATCAAATGCTATTTTATTATATTTACCCATAGGGATATATCTCTCACTAACAAGACTGGGAAGGTAAGCATGAATTATATTTTTAAAACTTTGAAAAAGAGTAGACAAATTATAAGAACCACTAACATGAGCTTCGCCATAATCGCTCTCTATATCAATGTTTTTAATCAATTTATCATTCTCTGTATTTATTCTTATTTTTTTTATAGAAAGTACTTTATCCTTGCTGCTAATTGTTACATTTGAAAAATTGAAAAAGCCACTAATATCATATAAATTAGAGAATGAACCTTTTAATTCAGAAGTAAAACCAATAATATGAGAACCTAATATTTTTGTGAAATGAAAAGCTGATAAATCTACTTTCTTAACTATTACCTTTGCTTTTATGTTTAATTTTTTCTTTTTAGATATAAATTTATAGATATCAGACACAACCCCATCAAAAGATAAAGTTCCATTAGGATCATTTACTCTTACTTTCCCACCAAAACTATCATTAGCATACAAGCCTTTTACACTTATATTTTTATAAGAATAATTATTATATACGAAAGATGGAACAGTTACGTTTAAGCCAACATTCTTTAAATCAGTAGTTCCTAAAAGGTTCATACCTATAGAGAGGTTACCATATCTTGCATCTCCTATAATTTTATACATCCTTATTAATGGACTATATATGCTCAACGTAAAATTCCTATCTTTTATTTTTAAATTTATATTAGCTTCACCTACCTTGTTCCGCAAATGCCCTTTAATACTAAGTAATTGTTTAGTACGCATAAAAGATCCTTGACAATAAATATTACCCAAGTCAATAACCGTTTTAGGAATTTTCAACTTAAAAATATTATCTATCGACTTAAGGGTAGAACTATCTATACCAAAAGATACCTTATTAAGATAAATATCTGGAACACTATGACTTAATCTTAATTCTCCCTTAGCTTTAACAAACAATGAACGATCACAAGAGGATAGTGAAAATTTAGACAACTTTATTCTATTTACATCATATTTAGAATTTATAGATAAACTAAATCTTCTATTAACATACCTCAAAGTAGGCACAAATAGCCGAACATCAGAAGTTGATATTATAGCATTATTAAATTTCACTTTACCTCTTAAAGACGACTTTTTTAATTTGCCTTTTTCAAAACAATAATACACATTAATATTAGCCCCTAACAATTTGCTATATGGTGTAACTATATTAACTTTAGAAAGCTCTGCATGCTTACTATCTGCAAACAACTTTAATCCTAATCTATCTAATTTAAATCCACTTCTTTCTTTTAAACTTAGTGAGCGAACCTCTGCACTTATGGTATCGTGAGCTATATTATTAATAATAAGATTAGCTGATAAATTTTCTATTCGTATATGATTCAAATCAAAACCATAATTTCGCAATGGCTCTCCCAAACGGTCATACTTTAAAAAGCAATTACGCATTATAAGATTACGAATAGACAGATTAAAATTACTTCTTTCAGAGTTATCCTTTGAAGATAAAGAGTCTAAGATAAATTGATAGTTGGCAGGAGCTTTTTGGGGCTTATAAAAGATGCCTTTCATACCAAAAAGTTGGACTGAAGAAACTGACAAGCAGCCTTTCTCTATCAAAGGAATTACATCTACTTTAAATGCTAAACGCTCTGCAGAAAGCATTTTATAATTCCGCTGATCATAAATAATCATATTGTTAATAACAATACGATTTAAAAAGCCTAATTCTATCTGGTCTATCTTAACGTGTGTTCCTAATTTTTCTGAAATAGCTTTAGATATACCTATACCTATTACGTTTTGTACTACTGGAAGATGCAACAGTACAATAATTATAATATAAACTATTATTATAGTTTGTATTATCCACTTAAAAAAAACACAAATCTTTCTCAATATACCTGCAAAGCTACAAAAAAAAACTTACATTTAAGTAAATAGTAACTACTTAAGTCAACTCAGAAGCTAATGCTCATAAAGAGCCGCACACAAAAAAGCTCTGACTACATTTCTGTAATCAGAGCTTTTATTTATTATAAAAGAAGGCGGTCTCCTACTCTCCCACATTGCATTGCAGTACCATCGGCGCAAACGGGCTTAACTTCTCTGTTCGGAATGGAAAGAGGTGGAACCCCGTCGCAATAACCACCTAAATAAGGTAGACATATTGACTAAAATAAAATGTAAAGAACATATATTTTATAAACATAGAAAAACACACAGCTCAAAGAATGAACCTATATGCTTATATAGAATATTATCTAAAAAAGCATCGAAGAAAGTTTCGGGCAATTAGTAGTGCTT
>NZ_JBWPJP010000049.1:0-8232 GCF_056583855.1 Prevotella sp. C0209C1
TAGAATGATGCTGCGCAAAAGATATATCATAGAAACCATCAATGATCTTCTGAAAAACACTGCCCAAATTGTACATTTACGCCATAGGTCTGTGACAAACTTTATCATGAATCTTGTATTTGCCTTGGGGGGCATACTGCTTCTTTGAAAACAAGCCAGAAGCTCTCCATGGATATTGCATAGAAGATACTAAACAGTTGGCGTTGTTTTAAGCAATATTTTTTATCTAAATCATATCCCATTCATGATAGAGTGGGATGTATTATCGTACACATGATTCTAACAAGGAATAATGCTCCTAACTTATCAAAATATAGACGGCTTAACCCGAACTGGGGTAGATAATAATGAAATGAAAGAAAAAAACATAGAATGGCATTTCAAAATAAAATAATATAAAATAATATAAAAAAATAAATCCCTAAGATAAAAAACTTAGGGATTTATTTTTGTTTATAAGTATTATACTCCTCTCTCAGCCCAATCACCACGATCTAAACTGCGATAACCTATAGCCTCTGCTATATGCTGCGTTTTTACTTTAGGACTACTGTCAAGATCTGCTATAGTTCTCGCTACTTTTAATATCCTATTATAAGCACGGGCAGATAACTTAAGATGTTCCATAGCAACACGCAATAAATCTAACGATTCCTCATCAGGCTCAGCAAATTCATGTATCATACGCTCTGACATTTGAGCATTACAATGGATATGCGAATAGTCCTTAAAACGCTCTGTCTGCATCTCTCGTGCTAAAATAACTCTTTCTCTAATAGTCTTACTCGGTTCACCTTGTTTTGCTTGTGAAATATCTTTAAAAGGAATAGGAGCTATTTCACATTGTATATCAATGCGATCAAGCAGTGGTCCAGATATTTTTGCTAAATATTTTTGTATCTGTCCGGGCGAGCAAACACAATGATGAGTAGGATCTCCATAATATCCACATGGACAAGGGTTCATACTTGCCACAAACATAAAGCTGCATGGATAAGTAACTGTATACTTTGCTCGCGAGATTGTTATAATTCTATCCTCCAAAGGCTGGCGTAATACCTCTAAAGTATGTTTAGAAAACTCTGGTAATTCATCGCAAAACAAAACACCATGATGTGATAACGTAATCTCCCCTGGCATAGGATTAGTACCACCACCTACCAAAGCTGCTTCCGAAATAGTGTGATGCGGACTTCTGAAAGGACGCTGAGTTATTAATCCACTATTACGCTGCAACTTACCTGCGATTGAATGTATTTGCGTTGTTTCAAGACTCTCTGACAATGATAATGGTGGTAAGATAGATGGCAAACGCTTCGCCATCATACTTTTTCCACTACCTGGTGGACCTATCATGATAAGATTATGTCCTCCAGCTGCAGCAACTTCTAAAGCGCGTTTTACATTTTCTTGCCCTCGTACGTCTGCAAAATCAAGTTCAAATTCATATTGATGTTCATAAAACTCTTTACGCGTATCTACTATACAAGGGTCTGGAGATGACGTATCATTAAGAAAATTGATAACTTCTAAGATATTATCCATACCATATACTTCAAGTGTATCAACTACAGCTGCTTCCCTTTCATTTGCTTTAGGCACTATAATACCTTTAAATTTTTGCTTTCTTGCCTTAATTGCTATAGGTAAAATACCCTTCACAGGCTGTAATAGACCATCAAGACTAAGTTCTCCAACAAGCATATACTCTGATAGCTTATCACACTTTATCTTATTACTAGCTGCTAATAACGCAATAGCCAATGGTAAATCAAAGCTTGCTCCTTCTTTCTTAATATCAGCAGGAGCAAGATTTGCCGTAATATCAGCAACTGGAAATTTATAACCATTATTTAATAAAGCAGCAGCAATCCGGTCATGACTCTCTTTCACTGCTGCATCGGCAAGCCCTGTAAGATGAAATAACACACCACGAGTAATACTTACTTCAACTGTTACGGTTGTAACTTCCATACCATTTACAGCTGCACAAAAAGTTTTTACAAGCATTTAAAGTTTATTTTCTGATAAACGTTGTCGGATGGTATTTGCCGTTATATCACGTTCAACAATACGTCCATTACGAATAATTACATTTCCAGGTATATTACTTAGATTAAAAATCTTAAGTAGTTTTGTTTCAAGCATATTACCATCACATATGTTTGAAAACTGTATTCCATCTGTTTTAAGTATTTGTTTGCAAACCTTTGCATCAGGATCTACACAAACTCCAATAGCTTTTACCTTATGTTTTTTTACCGCTTCGTTAATAACCCTCTGAAGATCCATACTTTCAAAGCTCCATGAAGCCCAAACATTCACAATTGCAGTTTTCCCTTTCAAATCTGCATTTGTAACCACATTTCCGCTTATATCATGCTCTTTAAAGTAAGGTATAACATTCCTTAAAATTATTTCTTTCTGAGCTAACAACATTTGCTTCAAACCTATTAAAGTAATATTATTAGGTTGATTTCTAAGCATCAAATCCACCAATGTCAAGGCTTTTTTATAATCTGGTTCCTCTGTTGTGATAAAATATTTCCTGACAAGATAAACACTAACTATAGACTCTGGGTAATCTTTCACAAATTGTACTACATATTTTAAAATCTCAGGGGGTGATGATGATGCTATTTGTTTACGAAACTTTGTCATTAACTCATTTGACTTAGTACCACTTACATCCATCTCCTTCAGATGAGAAGCATCTGCTTTTATTTCTACAGATTTCCCTTCTTCTGCAAAAACAGGCTGAGTAGAAAAGTTTGGAAATATAATTATTAAGGTAGAAGGCTTATTACATGGTATTTCATATGCAAAGCGTCCTGCTTCTATTTTTATAGTATCAAGACCTTCTATCCCACCATCAGGACTATAAACATAAAGCTCACCAGAATTAATATGTAGGAAACGACCTTTTATCTTGAAGTAGCCACTTTTGGTACCGCAAGAAACCAACAGCAATACAGTGAAAAATAAAAATGCTATTCGTTTCATCTACAAAGAAAATTAAAAGGTTAGTGCCGCGAGCGGGACTCGAACCCGCACAGCCATTTCTGGCCAAGGGATTTTAAGTCCCTCGTGTCTACCAATTCCACCATTGCGGCTAAACCGAGTGCAAAGATAAGTTTTTTCTATAAACTATCAAAATTTTTTTCGTTTTTTTTATTCTGAGCTAAAACAAAATCGTTATATCAATATTATATCATATTCTTCTTAGTTTGTTTTTATGCTCTTTTTTTCTTAAATTTGCAAAATAAGAAAGTTAACAAAAAAGCTGAATTTCAACTTTTAAGCATATATGGACGATGAGATAAAAGACTCTAATTTAGAGTATATAGGAGCTGAAGAGGCAGAATGTAAAAGACATTCCAATTATAATCCAACCGATAGGTTTGATGCATCTGCTGTACATCACCTATCAGGAATGTATAAAAACTGGTTCTTAGATTATGCAAGCTATGTCATCTTAGAGCGAGCTGTACCCAATATTGAAGATGGATTAAAGCCTGTTCAACGACGCATCTTACACTCTATGAAGCGTATGGATGATGGAAGATATAACAAGGTAGCAAATATTGTTGGTCATACCATGCAGTTTCACCCACATGGAGATGCTTCTATAGGCGATGCTTTAGTGCAATTGGGACAAAAAGACTTGCTTATAGACACACAAGGTAATTGGGGGAATATTCTTACAGGAGATCGTGCTGCTGCTCCACGATACATAGAAGCCCGTTTATCTAAATTTGCTCTCGAGACAGTTTTTAATCCTAAAACAACTAATTGGCAACAGTCTTACGATGGACGTAACAAAGAACCTATCACACTACCTGTAAAATTTCCATTACTTTTAGCACAAGGAGCTGAAGGTATAGCTGTAGGTTTATCTTCAAAAATACTTCCTCATAACTTAAACGAAATATGCTCTGCTGCAATTTCATATCTTAAAGGTAAAGATTTTAGTATTTATCCCGACTTTGCTACAGGGGGAAGTATTGATGTTTCTAAATATAATAATGGACAACGTGGAGGCACTTTAAAAATAAGAGCAAAAATAGAAAAGCTCGATCACAAAACACTTGTCATTCGTGAAGTACCTTTCACCAAAACGGCCAGTTCCATACAAGAATCAATAACAAAAGCAATAGAAAAAGGTAAAATAAAAATTCGTAAGGTAGAAGATATGACGGCTTCAGAAGTAGAAATACATCTGCATCTTTCTCCTAACACCTCTAGTGACAAGACTATTGACGCACTATATGCTTTCACCGATTGTGAAATAAGTATTTCACCCAATTGCTGTGTAATAGAAAATAACAAACCTCATTTTCTCACCATATCAGACGTTCTAAAACATTCAGTAGATCATACAAGGGAGCTTTTGAAACAAGAATTAGAAATACGCAAACATGAATTAGAAGAACAGCTTTTTTATAATTCTTTAGAACGCATTTTTATAGAAGAACGAATATATAAAGAACATAAATTTGAAACCGCTAAAGACCTCAAAGAAGTCGTTGCTTTCGTTGATTCTAAAATAGAACCGTTTAAAAAGCACTTTATACGTGAAGTTACGCGTGAGGATATTATTCATTTATTAGAAATAAAGATGCAACGCATCTTAAAATTTAATAAGGATAAAGCTGATGACGTTATTATTAAAATAAAAGCAGAAATAGCAGAAATAGATAAAGATCTAAGCGAAATGACACGTGTTACCATAGAATGGTTTAAGCATTTAAAAGGTAAATACGGCAAAGAACATATTCGCAAAACAGAGATAAAAAACTTCGACACCATTATCGCTTCTAAAGTAGTAGATGCTAATGAAAAACTATACATAGACCGCTTGAGTGGATTTATAGGGACAGGATTAAAGAAATCTGAATTTGTTCAAAACTGCTCTGACCTCGATGACATTATTATTTTTTATCGAGACGGAAAATATAAAGTTATCCGTGTAGCTGATAAAGTATTTGTTGGTAAAAACATATTGCATCTACAAGTTTTTAAAAAGAACGATAAACGCACTATTTATAATACTGTTTACAAAGATGGTAAAACAGGAATTTACTATATAAAACGATTTAATGTTACATCTATAACACGAGACAAAGAGTATGACATCACAACAGGAACACCTGGTTCACGCGTAGTTTACTTCACTGCCAATGCTAATGGTGAAGCAGAAGTTATAAAAGTAACGCTAAATCCAAACTTTGATAAAAAGAAACAAAATATCTTCTTAGAACGTGACTTTTCACAAATAGCAATTAAGGGACGTGATGCCAAAGGAAATATTCTCACAAAAGAAAGCGTACACCGCATATCTTTAAAAAGTCATGGACACTCTACTTTAGGAGGCAGAAAAGTATGGTTTGATCCTGATGTTAATCGCATTAATTATGAAGAGCATGGTAACTACATAGGAGAGTTTAATGATCAAGACCAGATTCTAATAATACTTAATAATGGCTATTTCTATGTTTCATCCTTTGAAGCTACTAACCATTATGAGGATAATATAGCAAAAATAGAGAAATTTGACGCAGATAAAATCTGGACTGCTGTTATTTTTGACGCAGACAATAAAGGTTATCCATATTTAAAGCGCTTTCAAATGGAAAGCAATAAACGGAAACAAAGTTTTATAGGTAATAATAATAGTAAATTAGTATTACTTACAGATACTGCTTATCCTCGCATTCAAATTACTTATGGTGGAGATGATGCTGTTAAAGGCACTCAAGAAATAGATGCAGAGCAATTTGTTGGGATAAAAGGATTTAAAGCTAAAGGAAAACGTATAACTACTTTGAACGTGGAAAGTATAAAAGAATTAACACCCTTACGCTTCTTAAATGAAGAAAATAACAATAAAAACAATGCAACACATACTCATCTTTCTGTAGAAAATCTTGATCCTGATGCAGGAAAAAGTAAACAAGAAATAATTGATGAAATTGCTGGACAGCTTAATTTATTCGATAATATTAATAAAGATGATGCAGAATAATCTTATAATAAGGAGATTATGGTTATTAACTATAATACTATTAATGAATATTCATGTTTTTGCACAAGACTCTTTATACAATAATAAGATTATCACCAATTCTAAAATGATTGGTATTGGTAAGGTGAATGTGTTAGATACTTATTTATCGCCAGAAGAATATAATGGTAAAGAGTTTCGATACTTCTCACTAACAGAACGTGATAATGGAAGTAATATATCAAGAGAATTAGTACACCAAATCCATTTTTTATATTTACATAATAGAACTAATATTAATAGCGAACTTGGTTGTTGGTATAATTTTCAATACAATATACACTATAAACTATTAGATTTTACTATAGGAAAAGGTAAATTAACAATGAAGATTGGTGGTGGAATAGATACCAACTTGGGAGCTTTATATAATATCCGTAATAGCAATAACCCTGCACAAGCATACATTAATGTTAATATAGCACCTAATATCATTATAAATTACCTGCTTCATATAAAAGGACATCCTATACTTTTACGATACGAGGGACAAACTTCAATTATAGGATTAGCTTTTACACCAAATTATGGACAGAGTTATTATGAAATATTTTCAAAAAAAAATTATGATAATAATATAGTATTTACTACTCTCATCTCTACTCCGTCTACACGCCAATATATTAGTGCTGATTATACTATTCATCATACTACTATACGCTTAGGATATGCTCTTGATATCCAACAAACAAAACTAAATGGTTTAAAGTATCATTCGTGGAGTAATTTGTTTATAATAGGATTAGTGAAAAAATTTAATCTTGTAAAAATAATACCATAATGAAACATACAAAAATATTATCTTCTTTTTTTTTAATAAGCATACTTACGCTTACAGCATGTGTTAGAAATGATATATATAATAATAATGCACACGGTAACTTTGAAGCTTTATGGAAAATTATAGATGAACATTATTGTTTTTTTCAAGAAAAACAAATAGATTGGAATAAAATACATACAAAGTATATAAAACAGATTAATGAAGAGATGACTAATGGGCAGCTGTTTGAAGTTATGACAAATATGCTATCAGAACTAAAAGATGGACATGTTAATCTCTACTCTTCTTTCAATATAGGTCGCTATTGGTCATGGTATGAGGAATATCCACAAAATTTTTATAAGTCATTAGAACGTAAATACCTTGGACATAATTATCGTATAGTTAACGGAATGTCATACACTATCCTTAATGATAATATAGGATACTTACGATGCTCTACATTTCAAACAACCTTTGGAGCAGGAAACTTAGATGAAATTTTACTATATATGCAACCAGCCCATGCACTAATAATTGATCTTCGCAATAATGGTGGTGGTAATATTACTGCAGCCGAACAGCTCGCAGCACGTTTTACAAATAAAGATATATTAGTTGGATATATGCAACATAAAACAGGACCGGGACATACAGACTTTTCTATATTAGAAAAACAAATCCTTAAACCAAGCAAAGGTATACGATGGCAAAAAACTGTTATAATACTTACCAATCGTAGTGTATACTCTGCTGCTAATGAGTTTGTAAAATATATGAAATGCATTAAAAATGCGATTATTGTTGGTGATCGTACAGGTGGTGGAGCTGGCTTGCCTTTTTCTTCAGAACTCCCTAATGGATGGGGTATTCGCTTCTCTGCTGCTCCTATATTTGACCGTAATAAAATAACAACAGAATTTGGCATAGAACCTGATTATAAAGTAAATATTAATATATTAGATTTACAAAAAGGCAAAGATACCATAATAGAATATGCACGAAAAATAGCTATATCATAATAGAGAACAAATGAAAATAATACTACAAAAATACTTTAAAACTTTTGGTAGTTTAACTTAAAGTATATACCTTTGCACAAACAATAAGAATGCGCCTGTGGCGAAATTGGTAGACGCGCTAGACTTAGGATCTAGTGTTTTGCGACGTGTAGGTTCGAGTCCTATCAGGCGCACACAGAAAAATCCTAACTGCTTAATATTAAGCAGTTAGGATTTTTGCTTTTATAAAATTGCCAACATAATTCGTCGCTAATTTGTTGTTATTGGCAAAGTTTATGTTGTTTTAATCCATATTTCTCATAATTTCGGGTCAGTCCTAAAACCCAGTTGCAAGCCCTCTCCTCTCAGGCACATAATTTCATAAGTCTATATAAAAAGAAAGG
>NZ_JBWPJP010000050.1:0-7442 GCF_056583855.1 Prevotella sp. C0209C1
TACCTTATAAAAAGAATCAGCATAAAGCTTGTCAATACAAACTTTATGCTGAAATATAGTTTTTAAGGGACGACTATATAGCCTGCGTCCGACCGACCAGAGGTTTTAGGGTTAATTGTCTCGGTTGAGCCGATATTTTCCTCGCTCTTCCTTTATCACCATGGCCTTGTTGAGCAGAAATTGCAAGAGTTCTTTGAGCTTGGTTTGCCCATAAGATTGTCCTACGACCTCAGTATAAGCCTTTTTGAGTGCCACGATAAGTTCGCCATAGGGCAAGACTTCGTGAAAAGAAAAGGCTTGTGTCAATACTTTTCGATGTTCCGTGTCGCTTAGTTCGTGGTAAGAATGGCGGTGGGACTTGCAATCTGCATCCGTGTAGGAAGTGTCGATTTCGGGAACACACACCTCATCTTCCATTTCCTTGAGCCGAAAAGCGAATTTGTCAAAGGGCTTGGAGCGAATGATTGCAGGGGCCACGATACTTCGCTCGGGTAGCGTATTGTCCCTTGTGATTTGTAGGACGGTCTCTGCCTTGTTGTTGAGTTCGGTGCCGATGTGCCCTCGTGCGTTGTCATCGCCTTTGTTGAGGTGTAAGACGGTTTGAATGTGGATATTCTGCTCACTCGTCCACTGCATCAGGTCACCCACTAACTTGGTTGCCTCGGTTGAATTGTTGATATCGAGCATCAAATCACGGATGCCGTCAATGACCACCAAACCCACATTGGGTGTGTTGTAGATGGCATAACGGATGATTTCTCTGCGTTCATTAGGGTCAGCAATGGCTCTAAGATGACTAAACTTCAAATTCTGTGGTTCCTTGTCTATTGGCAGTTTTGCCAATTTCAAAATGCGTTGCATTACAAGTTGGCAATGGTAAGGACTTTGTTCCGTGTCAAAGTAAAGTATCGTGCGTTTACTTTCAGGAAATGATGCTTGATATTCCAGCACTTGTCCATTGACAAGGGCTGCTGCAACGATGGCACTCACATTGAAAGTCTTCTTAGCTTTCGCCTTACCTGTCGATACACTGAAGTTCCCCAGTGTGCCAATAATAGCTTCACCTGCTTGTAGTACAACAGGAGGAAGCGTAAACTCATCGGTTACATGAATGAGCGACTTTTGTCAAATATTTTTATAATCAGTTGTATTCATCATCGTCCTCCTATCTTTCGCCCTGCCAATTCCAGCGCAAGGTCGGCATCAACGATAATCTTGCGCCCCACCTGCGTAATGGCACGATTGATTTTACCACTCTGCTTGATGCGGTTAGCTGTAGGCAAACTACACCCGAAGAGGCGTGCAATGCCAGCCAACCCGTACACATATCGCTTTTCTTCTTTGGAGGAAGAAGCCTTTGTTGATTCCCTGCTCGTGGATATATTACCGTGTTGTGCAAGGAAAAGTAATTCTTCACCAGTCATCTGCCAAACAGGCTTGTCCAGTAATTCGTTTATCGTCATAATCCAATTGTTTTGAAATGAATAACTCACCCTTGCGCATAGGGCATTCAGTCAGCTCTGACGGTACAAAAGTAGAGGGCTTTTGATGTTATTCCAAGAAGCTGGGATATAGCGGGAAGTATAGGGAAATGTAAGGAAATCAACAACTATCAAAAACGCTCAATACATACTCAAAAAGTAGATGGTTTCGGTCAAAGGCATATTCATTTCCAATCATCATTGATTGTTTAAGAGATTACTTTTGGTGTCCTCTCACTGGAAAAATCATTTTCAGTAGCGTGAAAGTTCCGTTTTTCTTCGTTTTATTCATTATAAGTTCATAACTTTGTAATTAATATCAACATAAACAATCATCCGATGGGACAGAAGAAAGAGCATAGCAATCTTATCAAGGAGTATTCGGAGAAGCGAGGTATCACGCAAACATGGCTCGCTAAAGAGATAGGTATGAGCTTCAGTATCACCAACGCCTATGTTTGCAAATGCAAGCAACCAAACCTCGCCACAATATTCAAAGTGGCAGACTTGCTCGGTGTTTCACCCAAAGAATTAGTAAAATGATGCACAATAGCCTAATTGATAATTCTTTCGACACACTCTCTATGCAGACCTATCTCAAGAGATGTGTCTTGGCCGAAGATATTGACAAAATTCGGATTGCAACTGGGTATTGGGATATACCAGGCATGTCGCTTGTCATTGATGAGCTTACCAGCTTTTTAAGTCGAGAGGGTACTGCTTTGGAACTACTCATCGGTAAAGATCCTTATGTTTATGCCTCGCTTCTTGCAAATCCCAAGTACAAAGATGCAAATTATCCTTATGATTTTATTCGAACGGATATACATAAAATAGATATCATAGAGAAATATAAGAGCGTTATTAATCTATTACTAACCTATTGTGAGAGTGGAAAAATTCAGATACGTATTTATACGAAGAATGCCTACAACAAGGAGGAGTTTCTACATTCCAAATGCTATATATTCTCTGGGGCCTCGAATTCTTTTGGAATCATAGGAAGTTCTAATTTTACACAGAAGGGATTGTCGGGCAATTCTGAACTTAATTACCTTGAAACAGATCCTGTCCGCATTACAGCTCGACCCGTACCGGGATCGGTGTAGACTTAAAATATTGTAAGGACAGAACTTTTTCACAGGATAACTACTCTTTTATGAGAGGAATGTACTACATTTGTAATGCTGTTTATTTTTGGATTGTTATATCCATTCAATAATAGCCAACGATTGATTATGCAAAATGATAATATATATAACCAATTAGGATATACATCCGAATTTCTGACAACCAATTCAGAAATAGCTAACTTACACCCTCATTATGCTGATTTAGTAAAACTTGAAGCTGATAAGTTTTACTTTTCAGGAAATCATCCTGCGGTCTTATTTGTAAACATAAAGTCATTTAGTAACAATGGCGAATTAAGGCGTATTGCTGCTATTCAGCATAAAGCATGGAATTATCGAAAGGTTATTTTGTTATTTGCATTATCTGAAACAGAAATAAGAATCTATAACTGCTACGAAAAACCAACCTATATAAAGGGAGGGGACGATATTAATTTAAAATTAAATAATGCAGAATTATTACGTTATGATACGACATCATCGGATGTCGATACCTTAAATATCCTTGTGGAGATTTTTTCTCGTATAGGAGTAGATAACGGGTTATTATGGACAAAACAGCCAGAAATACGTAAAAAGATAGATTTACAAAACAGAATAGATGCTTATTTGGTAAAAAGTCTTAGTGAAACAGCTAAAGCATTAGAAAAAGATGGTTTAAACAAGAAAGTTATCCATAGTCTTTTAATGCGGTCTCTCTTTATTTTATTTTTGGAAGATAAGGGAGCAGCCAACGAAGCTGGTTTATATACAAAAATCAAAAGCGATTGTTCAAGTTATTTCGATATCCTTAACAGCAAAGAGGCAACATATAAGCTATTTGAAGAGGTACAAATTCATTTCAATGGAAATGTTACTCCCGTTTTACCTAATGAGAAAAAATTAGTAACCGACAATCACCTTAAACTTATTAGGAGATGTTTTATAGATGGAAATATATCAGATGATGAAACATTATTTAAGAATTGGAGATTGTTTAATTTTGAGATTATACAAATTGAATTATTAAGCGAAATTTACGAGAATTTCTTAGGGGAATTAAAACATGAGCGTGGTCAGTTTTACACGCCATATAATTTGGTAGAACTTATCCTTTCTGATAAACTTCCTATCAGTAAGAGTAACTACAATGTGAAAATTTTAGACCCAGCTTGTGGCTCGGGTATTTTCTTAGTTGAAAGTTACAAACGTCTTATAAAAAGATGGAAAAAAGCTAATAATACTAATAAAATCAGCTTTGAAAAATTAAAGAATTTACTTTTAGACAATATATATGGAATAGAAATAGATGAAACTGCCATTAAGGTAGCTGCATTTAGTTTATATTTAGCATTGATAGATGAATTAGACCCTAAAACCCTTTGGATTGAAACTAACTATCAATTACCTTATCTGATTTTTGATTCTGAAGATACAAATATCAAAAATCAAGGGCGAAATTTATGGAGAAAAGACACAATCGGAGAAGTGGACACGCATCTTTTCCCAAAAGTTGATTTAATTATTGGTAATCCTCCTTTTGGGACTAAAAACTTACCGCAACCAATCAAAGAGTATTGTTCCAAATATAAATTTTCAAATGAGTATGTACTTCCATTCATTCATAAATCGGTTGAATTTTGTCCAACAGGAGAGATTGCTTTAATTTTCAATTCAAAAGTGTTGACAAATACGCAAAAACCATATCAAAATTTCAGAAAATGGTTATTCAATGCTAATTATGTCGAAAAAGTATATAATCTTTCTATATTCCGCAAAACACCAAAGCATTTCGGCGGACAATTATTTGCGTCCGCAGTAGGACCTGTAAGTATTGTTTATTTTCAACATATTGCTCCTGAAACCATTTCTGAGACAATAGAATATTGGGCTCCTAAAACCTATATAAAATCAAGTATTATTGATGGCGTTGTCATTGATAATAGCGATATTAAAGAATTACCTAGGATTGAATGTCAGAATCCAAATTCTAAAATTTGGAAAGTTGCATTGTGGGGTAATTTTAATAATTTTAGGCTTTTGAAAAAACTTCAAAAAACGACTTTAAAAGACTATTTTGACAAAACTGATAATTGGATTTATGGAAGAGGATTAAATGCAGATAGTGACAATCCTGATTTTGTTCCCAAGCAAATGATAAAAACAGAATGTATTGAAAGATATTTCACAGATCCCGATACATCTACACAATCCAATACAAAATTTTACAGAAAAAACAACGAACAATTATTTTATCCTCCATTTGTAATATTCAAAGAGGGACAACACAATACAGAAATAGCATGTTCTCTTTTTGAGAAAAAAAGATACTGCACCACTGGTGCTTTTATTATAAATTCAACGGATGAAAAGTTAGATGAAAAAAAATTTTTAGTTTCATATTTAAATTCAGATATTGCTAAATACATATTATTTTTAACTGCGTCATCATGGGGAATTGAACGAGAACGTGTTTTGCTAAATGAACTATTAGAGCTACCATCTCCATTTTTCTCAATAGATCCTGATATACTAAAAAACATAGCAAATGCTTTTGATAAAATTGTTTTACTCAAGAAAAATGTAATTGGTAATGATGCAAAAATTAAAGAGCTAGAACAAAATATATTTAATGAGTTTATTAAGCATTTCTCATTGTCTGATAGAGAAGTTGCTCTAATAGAAGATACAATGTTGTTTGGCTTAGGATTATTTAGAGATGGACATAACTCTATTGGTTTTAGGCGAACTCAATTGTCCGAAAACAGAATGTATGCAGAAACTTTATATAATGATATAAATTCATTTTTATTATCATCGGACATAAAGGCTTCAGCAACTATATATGATGTACAATTAAATGACCCGTTAAATTTAGTCATTCTACATTTCGGCAAAGAAGTAAAAGAAATTGAAATAAAAAACATTACCGAACTTAGGAAACAGCTACAAGAAATAAACAAATATACAGTCCAGAAAAAAATGCATAGCATATATGTACAAAAACATCTAAAATATTATGATAAAGATACGGTTTATCTAATCAAACCCAATCAAAAGAGATTTTGGACTAGAACTCAAGCTATGGAAGATGCCTCTTCATTGATAGCGGATATTATCAACATGGCTAAATAATGAATATGGCAGGGATTCTTAATAATGACATTATTAGCGATTTTGAAAATAGCTTCCGAACTAATTGTTTGATTTTAATTGGAGAAGCATATAAATGGCTAAAGGATACAAATAATATAACCGTTGACTGGGATGAGGAAACAATTTCAGCTAATATTTTTACTCATATATATGAGAATGAAAAAGCTATAGCGTGGAATATCAATGTTTCGGATGAGTGCCGACTATATCATCAAGCTATTCTCAACAACAAAATAAGAGCTAGGTCTGCATTTCGTATAGACTTAAAACTATCCACTAATTGGATTAAAGCAACTAAACGGGTGTGCTATTTTGTTGAAGCAAAAAACTTAATAGAGAATAATTGTACCAAACAGGGACGAAAATCAAAATTAAGCGCAAAAAAAATACAAGAAAGATACATATCTACAGGTATAGACCATTTTATTTTAGGAGATTATCCAGCAAATGGCTGTATGCTCGGCTATATAATAGAGGGAACAACAACAAGGATAGTGGAGAATATAAATGAAATATTATTTCAGAAGACAAGAAGTAATGAAACCTTAAAAAAGAAAGAATTGGACATTCCATATTTAGAAGAAGCCTATATATCAGTGCATCTAAATGATTATGTATTACATCATTATTTTTTGCAATTTTCAAAACCTCAAAACAGTTAATGACTTTTGTTTTTGTAACCATCTGTTGCAGAAACGACCCACATACTAAAAGTGTCCCCATTTTCCAGTTATTAGCTGGGAAATGGGGGTATATATTTAGTCGCTTCGGGCGATCGCAATCAGGTTGTCAAGACCACGGAAATAGATAGTGGGCAACTCGTCTATAATGTAAGCATCCAATATTAGCCGCCTTTCAGACTAATCGAGTAGGAGGTAAACCCTAATCATAGGTGTTTATTTCCTACTTTCGTGTTCACCGACCTCTCACACCACCGTACATGCGGTTCCGCATACGGCGGTTCCTATTTTGGGTGCCATTCGAGATACGACCCCATTAAAGTTGCATACCCAGCTGAGCGTAGTCTATTGTTATCTATCGCCCTTGTTAAAATAAGACTATCAGCTATTCGCCGATAACCCTTGCGAGTATTACTCCATTCGTATGTTTTGTATTTAGGGGCTGCTAATTTATTTCTTTCATGGATACTCTCACCCTGTCTTTGATTGGAATATGTTTGCTCTTGGGACGATGTCTGTATTTCATCTTATGCCTTGTGTGCTTGGCAAGTTCCCCTGTTGTGTCATTGTGGATGATGTTGTAGATGGACTGGTGGGACACCTTTATCCCCTCATTCTTGCGCAGATATCCTGATATTTGTCTTGGAGACCACTGGTCGTTGATAATATATTTCTTGATTCTCCAAACCAATTCGTCGGAGAGTTTGGAGTTCTTTACCGTTCTATTTCTGCGCTGCATAGCCATGTCGTGCGCCTTTGTCCTGATATACTTTCCCGATGGCGTGCTGTTGTTCTTTAGCTCACGACTGATCGTAGCTTCACTCGTACCCACAATGAGGGCAATTTCTTTTCTCTTTATTTTCTTTTGGAGTAAGGCGAAAATTTGCGACCTTTGCTCCCAGGTTAATTGATGATACATATACAATACAAAGTTAATTAGTCGTCCCTTAAAAACTATATTTCAGCATAAAGTTTGTATTGACAAGCTTTATGCTGATTCTTTTTATAAGGTA
>NZ_JBWPJP010000051.1:0-7410 GCF_056583855.1 Prevotella sp. C0209C1
CGGTGGTGTGAGAGGTCGGTGAACACGAAAGTAGGAAATAAACACCTATGATTAGGGTTTACCTCCTACTCGATTTTAAACGCTTATGCTTAGCTGCTAAAAAGCAGATGTCTTTGCTAATAAAAAGCATTCAAAGCAAACTAAAAATAATTTATTTTTAATGGAAAAATAAATTAAAAATGCACTAAAAATAATCTATTTTTTATAATATAATATTATTATTTTCCCATTAAATGGATAATTTAGATCCTTTAAAACTATTGTTTTTATGATATAAAAAGAGATGCACATTGCTTTTTTATATTACTAAAAACAAAGGCAAAATATTTTTGTATAATATTTTATAAGTACATTTGCACTTATGAAGAATAATGCCTTAAAGGGAAATCTGTATGCAATATTGTCTGCTTCAACGTTTGGAACAATACCTTTGTTTTCTGTTCCGCTTATGAAGTCGGGCTTTGCTTTACCCTCTGTACTTATATATAGATATGTTTTTGGTTGTGTTTTTATGTTGATAATATTGCTTTTACTGAAAAAGAATATGCGTATCGACAAAAAAGAAGTTTTAGAGATAGCAGTTTGCTCATTGCTATATACGGCGTCTTCCGTTTGTTTGTTTGAGGGTTATCATTATATGCCAAGTGGTATTGCTACCACTTTACTGTTTTCATATCCTGTTTGGACAGAGCTTTTACTTATATTTTTCGTACATGAAAAATTAACTTTACGCATAGCTTTTGCCATAGTTTTTGCTGTGTTAGGAGTAGCTTTCTTAGGAGGAGTGGGGAGTGCTACAGGTACATATCCTATCAAAGGGGTTATTTTTGAGTTGGTTGCAGGACTTTGTTATGCTGTATATATGGTTATTTTTCCTAAAATGAAAATTCGTCATATACCAGCTTTAAAGGTTAATTTTTATATATTTATTACAGCTTTAATATATTTACTTATTTATTCTTATATCTTTATAGGTTGTGTTCAGCCGTTAGATAGCTGGGAAGCGTGCTTTTCGCTTATATTATTAGGTCTTATTCCTACAACAATAAGCAATCTTACTTTAGTAAAAGCAATGCATTTTACATCTTCTTCTAATGTAGCTATTTTAGGAGCTTTTGAGCCATTGACGGCTATGGCTATAGGCATTCTTGTTTTAGGTGAGCCTCTCACTCTTTCTATAGGAATAGGTATAATACTTATTATAACAGCTGTTAGTAGCCTGATGATTCGTAAGAATAGTTTTTTGTCTTATTACAAAATGAGTAGCTTTAGTTTTTTCAAACGTCATAAAAGATGATTTTAGAACAGAGTATTAGGCTTTTTTATGGTGTAAAGTGGAGTGTTATATGTAAAATTGTTATTTAGTTATTTCATAATGTTCTTATTTTTTGGTACTTTTGCAAAGTTGTTTTTTATGATTATAAAATCTATAATATAAATATTATGGCTAATGTTATTAAGTTACGAAAAGGCTTAGACATAAATATGAAAGGGCGTGCTTTATTGCAGAGCTTATCTAAAAATATTGATGAGGCTTGTGAGTATGCTCTTTCACCAGATGACTTTGTTGGGGTAACTCCAAAAGTAGTAGTTAAGGAGGGTGATCATGTTTTAGCAGGAGAATTTTTGTTTGTAGAAAAGAAATATCCTGAAATAGGTTTTGCTTCTCCAGTTAGTGGTGTTATTACAAGTATAGTGCGTGGTAAGCGACGTAAAGTCCTTTTAGTAAAAGTAAAGCCCGATAAAGATCAGCAATATATTGATTTTGGGAAAAAAGATATTAGCAGTTTGGCCAGTGAAGATATTATAAAAAGCATTGTTGATGCGGGGCTGTTTGGTTATATTCAGCAATTGCCTTATGATATAAGTGTTGAAAACATGGAAGTGCCAAAATCTATTTTTATTTCTGCTTTAAGGGATAAGCCTTTACAGGGCGATTTTGAATTTGAGCTAAAAGGGCAGGAAAAAGAGTTCCAAACCGGATTATCAGCATTAGCTAAAATATCTAAAGTGTATTTAGGATTAGGAGCAAAACAGACGTCATCAGCACTTATAAGCGCAAAAGATGTAGATATTAACATTTTTGATGGTCCTTGCCCAGCAGGTAATGTCGGTGTACAAGTAAACCATATAGACCCTGTGAATAAAGGTGAGAAAGTTTGGACAATAGATCCTACTGTAGTTCTTTTTATAGGGCGTTTGTTTAATACGGGTAGGGTAGATCTTACAAGGAAAATAGCTATTGCAGGTAGCATGATGAAGCAAACGGGGTATATAGATGCTTTAGTAGGAACACCTATAAAGGCTTTAATTGGTAAAAATATAGAAACTAACAGAAAAGCTCGCCTTTTAAAGGGCAATCCTTTGACAGGTGTTATAGCAAATACTGAAAGTTTTGTAGGGGCACATACGTCAGAAATTACTGCTATACCAGAAGGTGATGATATAAACGAATTTGCAGGCTGGATAAAGCCTCGTTTAAATATGTTTTCTATATCACGCAGTTACTTTAGTTGGCTATTCGGAAAAAAGAAAGAATATGATATAGATGCCCGTATTAAGGGTAGTAAACGCCATATTATTATGAGTGGTGAATATGATAAAGTTTTACCTATGAATATATACGGCGAGTTTCTTATTAAAGCTATCATTGTAGGAAACATTGATAAGCAAGAACAGTTAGGCATTTATGAGATAAGTCCAGAAGATTTTGCATTAGCAGAATTTGTAGATAGCTCAAAGTTAGAGCTTCAAAAAATTGTTCGTACAGGTCTTGATATTCTTCGAAAGGAGAATGCTTAATGGGCTATCATCTATCAATTCGTTAAATAATTTTAAAAATGAGTTTAAGAAATTATCTTGACAAACTACGTCCTAAATTTGAAGAGGGCGGTAAGCTACATTCTTTTAAGAGCGTCTTCGACGGATTTGACACTTTTTTATATGTGCCTAACATAACGTCAAAGAAAGGCGTTTCTATTCATGATGCTATTGATACTAAGCGTATTATGAGTATTGTAGTTATCTCTTTGATACCAGCGGTGCTGTTTGGTATGTATAATATTGGCTATCAAAATGCTATTGCTGCAGGTAAACTTGCAGAGACTACATTTCTTAATATGTTTTTTTATGGTTTCTTCGCTTTGTTACCTAATATTTTGGTATCTTATATTGTAGGTCTTGGTGTAGAATTTGCTTGGGCGCAATGGAAAGGAGAAGAAATACAAGAGGGCTATTTAGTATCTGGAATATTAATACCATTGATTTGTCCTGTTACAATACCTTTATGGACATTGATTTTGGCTGTAGTTTTTGCTGTAATATTTGGTAAAGAGATTTTTGGCGGTACAGGTATGAATATATTTAATGTTGCTCTACTTGTGCGTGCTTTTTTATTTTTTGCATATCCAAGCAAGATGACAGGTGATAAAATTTGGGTGGATACAAATTCTTGTTTTGGTTTAGGATACGATGCGCCTGATAGTTTTACAATGGCTACACCTTTAGGTCAGATAGCAGGAGGAGGGCATATAACAACCTCTTTTCATGATATGTTTATGGGCTTAATACCGGGTTCTGTTGGTGAAACTTCTGTTATAGCTATTATCATAGGTGCTATCATCTTAATCTGGACAGGTATAGCCAGTTGGAAGACGATGCTTGGTGTATTCTTTGGTGGTAGTATAGTAGCTTTTATATTTCATGTTACAGGTGCTTCACCATTACAATGGTATGAACATCTTTTATTAGGAGGCTTTTGCTTCGGTGCTGTTTTCATGGCTACAGATCCTGTAACCTCTTGTCATACCGAGATAGGGAAATGGATATTTGGTATCATAGTAGGTGCTATGGCTATAATAGTGCGTGTTAAGAATGCAGGTTTTCCTGAAGGTGTTATGCTTGCTATCTTATTTGGTAATTTATGTGCGCCTTTCATAGATTATTGTGTTATTCAGTCTAATATTAGTAAGCGTTTAAAGCGTACAAAGATAAAATAAGGAGATATGAAAATGAAAACGAGTAGTAATTCATACACAATAATTTATTCTATTATACTTGTGATAATAGTAGCTTTCTTATTAGCTTTTGTTTTCCAGGCATTAAAACCTATACAAGATGTAAATGTTCGTATAGATCAGCAGAAACAAATTTTGTTTGCTCTAAATCAGGATAGAGGAATGAGTAATGCCCAAGCAGAAAAATTATGGAAAGAGATTATTATATCTGATGATATTATTAATGCAGATGGTAAAACTATTACCGTAGGGGAACGAGGAGGCACAAAAGCTGGATTTAAACTAAATAGCAAAGATGCTAAAGAGGGGAAATTAGCTCTTTTCCGTTGCAATGTGAATGGCAACATAAAATATGTAATACCTGTTTATGGTAATGGTCTATGGGGTCCTATAAATGGTTTTATAGCAATAAATGCAGATAAGAAGACTGTTTTTGGAGCTTATTTTAATCATGAAAGTGAAACTGCCGGGCTTGGTGCTGAAATAAAAGATAACAAGTCTTGGCAAGATAAGTTTAAAGGAAAGCAGCTCTTTTCTTCTTCTAATAATAAAAAAATTGCTTTATCTGTTATGAAAAAAGTTACTAATCCACAAACACAGGTAGATGCTGTAACGGGTGCTACGTTAACAAGTAATGGTGTAACAGAGATGTTTCAAGCAGAAAAAGGTGGTCTTCAGCCTTATGTTAAGTTTTTGACAAGTAAATAAAACGTATAATAAAAATATATAAAAGGAAATGAGTCTATTTTCAAAAGACAATAAAGAAGTGCTTTTTAAGCCCTTAAATTTGGACAATCCTATAATGGTTCAAGTTTTGGGTATTTGTTCTGCACTTGCTGTTACTTCACAATTGAAGCCAGCGATAGTGATGGGACTTGCGGTAACTATTATTACAGCTTTCTCTAACGTTATTATTTCTATTATTCGTAATACTATTCCAAATCGTATTCGTATTATAGTACAATTGGTGGTTGTAGCAGCTTTGGTTACAGTAGTAAGTCAGATATTGAAGGCTTTTGCCTATGATGTTAGTGTACAATTATCAGTGTATGTCGGGCTAATTATTACTAATTGCATCTTAATGGGACGTTTAGAGGCTTTTGCTATGACAAATAAGCCTTGGCCAAGTTTCCTTGATGGTATAGGCAATGGGTTAGGTTACGCAGTGATATTATTTATTGTAGGTTTTGTGCGTGAGCTTTTTGGGCGCGGTTCGCTTTTAGGCTTTAAAGTAATTCCTCAAAGTGTTTATAATGCAGGTTATCTTGATAACGGATTAATGTCAATGCCGGCATTAGCATTGATATTACTTGGTTGTATAATTTGGATACATAGAGGATATTTTTATAAAGAGGATAATAAAAAATAGTTATGGAGCATTTATTAAGTTTAGCTTTTAGATCCATCTTTGTGGATAATATGATTTTTGCATTCTTCTTAGGAATGTGCTCTTTTTTAGCCGTTTCAAAGAATGTAAAGACAGCTTTTGGGTTAGGTATTGCTGTAACCTTTGTGTTAACTGTTACTACTCCTGTTAACTATCTTTTACTCACCAAGGTTCTCGGGCCAGACTGTTTAGCAGAAGGTATAGATCTTACTTATTTGAGTTTTATTCTTTTTATTGCTGTTATTGCAGGAATAGTGCAGATAGTAGAGATGGCTGTAGAAAAATTTTCACCGGCTTTATATGGTGCTTTAGGAATATTCTTACCGCTAATAGCTGTTAATTGCGCTATAATGGGAGCTTCATTGTTTATGCAGCAACGTATAGGATTAGATCCTTCAAGTTCCCAGTTTATAGGATCTGTATGGGAAGCTCTTGTGTATGGATTGTTCTCAGGCTTAGGTTGGACATTATCTATAGTATTTATGGGAGCTATCCGTGAGCGTTTAGAGTATTCGGACGTACCAAAACCATTGCAGGGTTTGGGTATTACGTTTATAACAGTAGGCTTAATGGCTATTGCAATGATGTGTTTCTCAGGTATTAAACTTTAAAAAGAGCTATGAATTTTATAATAACAAGCATTATAGTCTTCCTCGTTACCATTTTAATATTGGTAATACTATTACTTATAGCAAAAAAATATCTTAGCCCCAGTGGTAAGGTTACTATTACTATTAATGGAGATAAAAAGTTAGAAGTGGAACAAGGGAGTTCTATTATGGCTACTTTAAACGAAAATGGTATTTATCTCCCATCAGCTTGTGGTGGTAAGGCAAGCTGCGGACAATGTAAATGTCAGGTTATAGAAGGTGGTGGCGAAATCTTAGATTCAGAACGTCCACATTTCTCTCGTAAAGAAATAAAAGAAAATTGGCGTTTAGGTTGTCAGGCAAAAGTAAAAGGCGATATTTCTATAAAAATACCTGAAACGGTATTAGGTGTGAAAGAATGGGAGTGCGAGGTTATTTCTAATAAAAATGTTTCCAGCTTTATTAAAGAGTTTAAGGTGGCTTTACCTCCGGGAGAGCACATGGACTTTGTTCCTGGTTCTTATGCTCAAATCCGTATTCCCAAATATAGTAATCTTAGATATGATACTGATTTTGATAAGGAGCTTATAGGAGAAGATTATATAGGAGCTTGGCAACATTTTAATCTGTTCTCTCTTGTAGCAAACAACCCTGAGGATACTGTGCGAGCATATTCAATGGCAAATTATCCTGCAGAAGGAGATATTATAACACTTACCGTGCGTATAGCTACTCCTCCTTTCTTGCCTAAGCCACAAAAAGGTTTTCAAAATGTACCAACAGGTATAGGGTCATCATATATATTTAGCTTAAAGCCTGGTGATAAAGTTATGATGAGTGGTCCTTATGGAGAGTTTGCTCCTAATTTCACTTCTGGTAAAGAAATGATTTGGATAGGTGGTGGTGCTGGTATGGCACCTTTGCGTAGTCAAATCATGCATATGCTAAAAACGTTGCATACTCGTGATCGTGAAATGCATTTCTTTTATGGTGCACGTGCTCTTGGAGAGGCTTTCTTTTTAGAAGATTTTTGGGAATTAGAGAAAGAATATCCTAATTTTCATTTTCATCTTTCACTTGATAGAAAAGACCCTATAGCAGATGAAGCGGGAGTTAAATATTATGAAGGGTTTGCTGTGAATTGTATTCGTGAAGAATATCTTGACACTCATGAAGCTCCAGAAGACTGTGAGTACTATTTATGTGGTCCTCCTATGCTTATAAAAACTGTTACAGATTATCTTGATAGTCTTGGTGTAGATAAAGAAGCTATTCGATTCGATAATTTTGGATAAACAAAAAAGCGATTATACCTTATTAATATAAGTATGTATAATCGCTTTTTATTGTACGCTCGGCATGAGCATTTTCTAACGGGTGGAAGTCCCGAGTAAGCCCTAATAGCGGGAATTACATA
>NZ_JBWPJP010000052.1:0-6332 GCF_056583855.1 Prevotella sp. C0209C1
CCTTTCTTCCTTTACAGGCTTATGAAATTATGTGCCTGAGAGGAGAAGGCTTGCAACTGGGTTTTACGACTGACCCGGGATAGGCGTATAGTTTAGCAGACCTAAAAAATAAGAAATGGGTCAGTAGATGGCATACTTTAAGTCATGACAACGTCTATTAGGCAGAAAAAAGATAAGCCAAATAGCATACTTGTTTTGCAACTATTTGTTTAAAATACATAAAGTATCCAGTATTAATGGTTAAGAAATTTTAATATCTTTAGCATGGTATTGTTATTTTCTCTCTAAACATTTGATAACTTAACAAAAAGTATTACCTTTGCATCGCTTTATGCACAAAGCTAAGGCAAATAGCAAACAAAATATTAATTATTTATTTTAGGTAGTATGAATCAATACGAAACCGTTTTCATTTTAACTCCCGTTTTATCTGATGATCAGATGAAGGAAACGGTCGCTAAATTCAAAACATTGCTCACCGATAATGGTGCTGAGATTTTGAATGAAGAGGCTTGGGGTCTGAAAAAGTTAGCTTATAACATTCAGAAAAAATCATCAGGTTTTTATGCTTTATTAGAATTTAAAGCAGAACCTTCAGTTGTTAATACTCTTGAGACAGGCTTTCGCCGTGATGAGAGAGTTATTCGTTACATTACCGTTAAGCAAGATAAATATTCTGCTGCATATGCAGAAAAACGTCGTGCTAAGTGGTTAGCTAAAAAGGAGGCTTAATTTATGGCAGAGCAAAAAACAGAAATTCGTTACTTGACAGCTCCTTCTATTGACACAAAGAAGAAGAAATATTGTCGTTTTAAGAAAAGTGGTATTAAGTATATCGATTACAAGGATCCTAATTTCCTTAAGAAATTCTTAAACGAGCAAGGTAAAATACTTCCACGTCGTATTACTGGAACTTCATTAAAGTATCAGCGTCGTGTAGCACAAGCTGTAAAGCGTGCTCGCCAGATAGCACTTCTTCCATATGTAACCGATTTGATGAAATAAAAGAGGAGGGCAATAGATGGAAATTATATTAAAAGAAGATATTATTGGTCTTGGATACAAGAACGATATAGTTAATGTAAAAAGTGGTTATGGTCGCAACTATCTTATTCCAACAGGTAAGGGTGTAGTTGCTTCAGTTTCTGCAAAGAAACAATTAGCAGAAGATTTAAAGCAACAAGCTGCTAAGCTTGCTGCTTATAAGGCAGAAGCTCAAAAAAGAGCAGCTCAGCTTGAGGGTGTTGTACTTACTATTGTTGCAAAAGTATCTGCAACAGGCGTAACTTATGGGTCTGTAAATACAGCTACAGTAGCAGAAGAGCTATCAAAGCAAGGTATTGAAATAGATCGTAAGATTATTACAATGCGTGATATAAAGAAGGTAGGTACTTCTGAAGCTACTGTTCACTTCCACAAAGAGGTAGAGGTAAAGATTCCTGTAACTGTTGTTGCAGAAAATCAGCAAAATCCTGTTGCAGCTGAAGAAAAATCTGAAGAGCTTGTAGCTGATACTGCTTCTGATACAGTCGCAGATAAGAAGTAAATAAATTAGTTGCAAAGCAAGTCAGTAAATATTTTGTTAGTCCCTTTCACTCCGTGGTGATAGGGACTTTTATGTTTTTGTTAAGTTTATTTTATATATCAAGATTCATGTAAATGAAACGAATAGTTCTTACAGGTGGTCCATGTGCTGGAAAAACTACAGCTTTAGTAAAAGTAATAGAACATTTTTCAAGTATTGGGTATAAGGTTTTTGTTATCCCTGAGGTTCCAACTCTTTTTAGCCAAGCTGGTATGGATTACCTTACTAAAAACAAGCACTTCTTTTTTGAAGGCGAAAAGGCCACACTCGATACCCAAATATCCCTAGAAAATCATTTTAGTCGTATAGCAAAAACTATAAAAAAACCTACTATCATTGTTTGTGATAGAGGTACAATGGATATTTCTGCTTATATGAATAATGAAATGTGGCAAGAAATTATATCGGGCTTAGGGATAACTTCAGATAATCTTAGGTCTCGTTATGATGCAGTTTTACATCTTGTAAGTGCTGCAGATGGAGCTGAACAATTTTATACTACGGCTAATAATAGTGAGCGTACTGAAGGTATAGAGCTTGCTCGAAAATTAGATAAGAAAGTTATTCAAGCATGGTCTGAGCATCCTCATTTACGTGTGATAAATAATCATGAAGACTTTGATACAAAGATAAATAGGGTATTACAAGAAATATCGAGTGTCCTTGAGATACCTCAACAGGTAATTGAAGAACGAAAATACATTGTACGTACTTTAAGCGATATACCAGAAGCAATTGAAAGTGAAATATATCAAACCTACCTTACCTCCGAACCACGAAGTGAAGTACGGTTACGCAGACGCACCTTAAATGGTATTTCCATTAACGTTAGAACTACAAAAAAAATATTGCCTACAGGCGAGCAAGTACAAACCGAGCGTCAAATAGATAATAATCTTTATGAATCGCTAATGCGCCAAGCAGACCCTTATCGTAAGACTATACATAAAATAAGGAAAACTTTTATTTGGAAAGGACAGTTTTTCGAATTAGATACTTATTTAGATGATAATGAAAATTTACAGATACTAGAAACAAAAGGTATTGTAGATCACGAAAAAGTAAAGTTTCCTCCTTTTATAAAAGTAGTTAAAGATATTACAGGAAAGACGGAATATTATAACTATAATCTTGCATTAACAAAATAGTTCGATCTCAATAAAATAAAATACTTTATTTACATAGTTTGAGTATAATAAGATAAAAAAAAATAGATTAATATGTCATAATATGTTTTACTACTGTAAAAGATATGCTTAAAAAGTTTTATTTTAATATTTCTAACTATTATAATTATCATAAATATATTATTCTATCAATGATATTAAATAAAAAAGCAATATGAGAACAATAGAGCTTCTTGCTCCTGCTAAAAATGTAGAATGTGGTAAAGCTGCTATAGATCATGGGGCTGATGCTGTATATATCGGTGCACAAAAATTTGGTGCGAGACAAATGGCAGGAAATAGTGTAGAATCTATAGCCGATCTATGTTCTTATGCTCACCGCTATGCTGCTAAGGTTCATATTACACTTAATACCATTATCTATGACGAAGAACTGCCTGATACATTAGCACTTGTAGATGCATTAGTAGAAGCAGGAGTAGATGCTTTCTTAGTACAAGACATGGGGCTATTTGAAGAAATTAAAAAAAGATTACCTTCTTATATAGCTATCCATGCTAGTACACAATGTGATACGCGCACTTTAAACAAAGCTAAATGGCTTCAGCAGCAGGGTTTTAACCGTGTCGTTTTAGCGCGTGAATTATCGGCAGAAGAAATAAAAACTATCCACACATCATTACCTGATTTAGAACTTGAGGTTTTCGTACATGGTGCATTATGTGTCAGTTTTAGTGGAGTATGTTATGCTTCTCAATATTGTTTTAATCGTTCGGCTAATCGTGGAGCCTGCTCACAGTTTTGTCGTTTACCTTTTGACCTTATAGATAATAAAGGCTCGTTAATAAAGCAAAAATCTCATCTACTATCATTAAAGGACATGAACCAAATTAACAATTTAGAATCTTTAATGAGGGCAGGAGCATGTTCTTTTAAAATAGAAGGCAGATTAAAAGATGTAAACTATGTTAAAAATGTGGTTTCTGCTTATTCGCAAAGATTAGACTCTATAATAAATAAATATCCAAAAGAATTTTGTAGAGCTTCACTTGGTAAAACAAAGTATCTATTTACCCCAAACCTAAACAAGACTTTTAATCGTGGATATACAGATTATTTTGTGAAAGGTAGACAAATAGATATCTTTTCTCCAAATACGCCAAAAGCCTTGGGGGAAGATGTTGGCAGAGTGAAAGAATTACGTAATAATAGTTTTAATGTAGCTGGTACAGCAACTTTTACTAATGGAGATGGATTGTGCTTTTTGCATAAAACAATAATAGAAGGCAAAGAAAATATAAAATTAGAAGGTTTCCGAGTAAATAGGGTAGATGGTAATAGGCTTTACCCTTACAAAATGCCACTAGGTTTACAAGCTGGTATGAAGCTATATAGAAATCAAGATCAGGCGTTCGAAAAAGAGTTGAATGAACAAACTTCAGATAGACGTATACCTATAAGCTTATATCTAAATGGGTATAAAGACGGTTACACTTTGACTGCAAATATTATATCTGTAAATAAGAAAAAATATCAAGTTAAGACGAAACTGTCTTTTGAACACCAACAAGCAAAAAAAACGCAAATCGAAAACATCATAAAGCAACTTACTAAATTAGGTAATACCCACTATCTATGTGATACTGTGCAGCTTGGAAAAGAAGTTGAACAATGTTTTATCCCTAACAGCGTATTATCAGAACTTAGACGTATGATAGTTATAGAACTTAATGATATGATAAAAAACATACGAAAACAAAGATCTTATCAACATTATACATTAAAAGAAGATAAAGTTTCTATACTTGATGCTAATAGTCTACAATATCATAATATGCCTTATTTATATAATATATCCAATCAGAAATCTTTCAATTTTTATAATGCACAAGGACTAAAATATAAGGATATGGCGTATGAGTTAGAAGATAAATTAAATAGAATAAATAATAAAAATGCATGTGTTCCTAATATACTCTTGATGCAATGCAGATATTGTATCCGATACTCATTAGGTTATTGTGTAAAGCGAGGTGGAAAACAACCTACATGGTGTGAGCCACTCCATTTACGTTTATCCGATAATCGTCAGTTTAGGATAGAATTTGATTGTAAAGATTGCCAAATGAATATTTTTTCAGAATAGCCAAAAAGGAGATATAGAGAAATGAAAAATAAAAAATATATATATTTGTTGTTTTTCGTCTTTTTAAATATTCTGTTCACTGGATGTTATAGACAAAAAACTCGTTCTTTAGTTCAGCTCCCAGATAGCATTCAAGATGCGCAGATTTTTCATAGATTATCTAACAAATATGACTCTATTATTAAACAAGGGGCAGACACTTCTACTTATTGGGGAGGGAAAAATGCACAAATAGACTCCCTTAACTTTAGAATAAAACATCATTACTCAACAGGTTTTAATTTTGTAGTAAAATCAGATTCTTTATCTATTATCCGTCAACAGCCAGAAGAAACTATTAATAATTTATCTACTGACTCTTTTTCTGTTAATAAGGGTAATGTTATTGTTGTTGCAGATATACGTATTTTACCTGTAGATTCTATAGACTCTGTATGGGTACATATAGCTACAGAGAATGCACAGTTTGGGTGGATACACGAAAGTAAACTCCTTAAAAACGTAGTTCCTGCTGATCCTATATCACAGTTTATATCTATTTTTTCAAATATTCATCTACTTATATTTCTAATAGTTATTTCAATAATAGCTGTGGGGTATATGTTAAGAAAAATACGAAAACATAATGCAAAAATAGTACATTTTAATGATATCAATAGCATTTATCCTACATTGCTTACTACAGTTGTAGCTTCAGCTGCAACTTTTTATGCTAGTATTCAGCTTTTTGCACCTGAAACTTGGCGAGAGTTTTATTTTCATCCTTCGCTAAATCCTTTTTCTCAACCTTTACTACTAAATATTTTCCTTTTATTAGTATGGTTAATGCTTATTGTTGCTATAGCTACGATAGATGATGTTAAGCGATTATTAAAGTCGACAGATATTGTTCTATATCTAAGTGGTACGGCAGGTATTTGTGCAGTAAATTATATAGTTTTTTCTATTACTACTTTATATTATATAGGTTATTTATTACTTATTTTATATATTTATTTTTCTTTTAGGCAATATTGGTTACATCATAGCGAAAATTATTATTGCGGAAATTGTGGAATGCACTTGCATCGTAAAGGCAGATGTCCTCGTTGCGGAATTATGAATGAATAATATACTTTTAAATATTATTGCTAAAAGAGAATACTAAGAACAGTGAAACAAACGGAAACGAAAGAGTAGGAGACAAGTCTGGACTATATATTACTAATAAGTAAAATCGCCCTCTAAAGACATCTTCCTTAAAACATTCATATTTTTATAGATGTTTCATAAAAAGAACTATCTTTACTCATAGTTGTAATTTTTTTACAAAGCAAAAATAACTAAAATGGTTGATACCTAATAAAAAGTGTCAACCCTATTTTGAAAATTAATAAAAGTTTTACTGGCTACTTAACTAGTCCACCCTTAAAAATCTAATATTCCGCTGACTCACAGTATATTATGCTACAAATCATTTGTTTATATCTGCAAG
>NZ_JBWPJP010000053.1:0-5819 GCF_056583855.1 Prevotella sp. C0209C1
TTGCTCACAAAAGTAGTATCATAGACCTCTCCGTACAAACTGATGCGGTTGGCAATGATGTGAATGTGTCTGTTGTCGGTATCCTTGTGCGTTACCGCCACCCATTGGTGGTTGTCAAGTCCCATTCGCTTGGCAAACAAATGGGCTATCCACATGAGTTCGGACACAGGTAGCTTTCTTTCGTCTTGTGGTGCGATGCCTATTTCAATGCGTAGGAACTTGTTCCTGCAACGGCTGTTGTAGTTACTGACCACTTTCATTTCCTCATAGATAGTCTTTGGATCCCTGCTGCAAAGATTGTGGAAGGCAAGTCGATAGCCAAGCTTGCCCTCTCTGAAGATATAGTCTAAAGCCGTGCTGCCGTGCGCTATCGCCTTACATTTTCCTATCATTTCTTGTTAGATTTAAGACCTTATATACCTCATCTTCCACACGAAAATGAGGGTCGTAAAACCGCTTAAATGCTTCTTTTGCACATAGTGATAGGTTCTTTGTGATGAGTACCCACCTTTCGTCCTTGACCTTGATGAGATTGGATACCTGTCCATAGAACTTTCCTGTATGATGGAGAATGGCAATGGCTTCCCTCTCATTGTCTGTCATCTTGGGAACGGCTGTTACTTCTCCGTTAAGGAGTATCTCACGGCAGTAATCTGAGAACTTCCGCCCTGCACTTTCCGCTTTTGACTTGATACGCTGCTTCTCTTCTAAGGTGCATCTTACCTTGATGAACTCCGTTTTGTTCATCCGCTGTTCTTCCTTATCCTGTTGCTGCCATCGGGCAGCTTTTCCTTTGTATCTTTTCATATAAGTTTCTTAGAAAGTTAATCATTGTAGATGATTCATTGTTTCTTAATTCCTGAATACTGACCGATGAGAACGGAGTGATTACGGTCTTATCTCCCCGACAATCGAACGAGGGGAGCAAGAGCAGTTTGTGGGTACAAACTGACGTCTTGCAATGTCAGCTAACGAAACGTTTACGCATAAAGCGTTTTGGTTATTAAAAGCGAATGCCGTGCATTCAGTATCTAACTGCGTTCGTAGCGTTCCCACCATTCAGTGTTTTTAGCAAAAGTTCGTTGCCTTACTCTCTGAAAAGTGTCGAGGGTTTTGAGTGAAAGAGGTGTTCCTTTTTCTGAAACCCCTCGACCATTTTCTTGCGGTTCACAGTTTTCTCCATTTCTCTACATCCTCACCGTATTCCCCCAAATGGATGCGCACGATGTTCTCCACGAAACTTGAAAGATTGCTACCCCTGTCACCCAACCTGCGAACGATGAAGTCGGCACGTTCCTGCGTCTCCCTGCTCAGGTAAACCGCCTTTCTCTCACTTAGCTTTGTCGGAACGAGGAACGCCTGCTTGTATGCGTCGAGTGTCTCTTTTCTCATCTTGGCACTGATGCGTTTTTGAACGGTTGCATGCTCTGTATGCTGTGCAGGCTCGGCTGGCGTAACATACTTTATGACATGTTCTGTTCCTTGTTGTTTTTGCTCTTGAATATTTTTCATTCCCTTTGCTCGAAATTCAGCGACGGTTTGTTCACTTGAACTTTCAGCTTGGCTCATACTGAAAGATTTCCTGATGGTATTTTCCATTTCCTCTTTGCTGACTGTTTTCTTTTCCATACCTCTATCTTATTTTAAGTTTGACTTGTTTTCTTTTGTTGCTTGTATTGGGAGTTTTCTCCAACTTTTTCTGTTGCTCACGGACACGACTGACATGAAACTCGTTGAGGTCTTTGAAGTCTCTATAATACACTGCCATATCTTCTACCTTAAAACCTGTGTTTACAAATTCCTGCACAGCTTTTCGACCTGCATCGTCATTATCAAGAAAAGCACGAACAGAGGTTATATTTCTTTTATTCAGGTAGTGAATACTTCTTACAACATTACTCACGGAATTCATCACAAGGCATTGGTTGGTTACTTCCTCTTTCATTGAAAGGAAAGAAAGAAAATCCATAAAGCCCTCGAACAGACAGACAGGTTGTGCCTTGTCCTCAAATATAGGGGTGATGTCTTTCGGGGCAATCGTTCCCTTAAACAAATGATTGTCCCGTAGTTCATAACCACCTGAAGAATTGGCAAAGCCGATGGCTTCATATCTTCTTTCCCTTACCTCGTAGCTGATACATTTGAGAAAGGGTGTTGCCTTTTCTAAATCAATACAGCGTTCCTTTTTGAGATACTCCTGCAGGTGCGGCGGCAAGGTGTCTGAGATGCTTGTCAGTCTCCTTGTTCCGCTTGCTGTTATATCCTTTCTTTGATTTGGACTGATAGATGTTTCTCTCTTTGAAGAACAGGAGCAGTACGCTGTATGCTCTAAAGCGTTCTGCCCCAAACGGCAGATGGCTTCCGAGAGCGTGCAGCCTTCCAAGCGTATACAAAGGTCGATGATACTTCCGCCCCTGCCTTCGGCATAGTCTATCCAAAGGTTCTTTTCCGTGTCCACCTTGAAACTCGGATGAGTTTCCTCCCTGAGTGGTGAGCGATACATGACATAGGTAGATGTTTTACGGACAGGCCTAATGCCTTTCCTTTCGAGATATTCCACGATGGAATATCGTTTGATTAGTGATAAATCTTCTTTTTTCATTGTTTTGATACTTTAATGGGTTGAATGATAATTATTTATGCTTGTCTGTTTTATGGTTTTACCGTTTCCAAAGTTTTTCCCCTCCAAACTTTTTCATCTTTCTTCTTACTACATATTATTTTGTGATAAGTGATTGATAATCAGTATTACTTTGTAGTATAAGACAATACTACACATTCTACTACATTTGACTACTACAAGTTTGAAGGAGCGGGCAGGGCAAGATTTTCCTAATCTTGTAGACATAGATGGGGCTACCACCGTTTCTTCGTTTGCTCACCTTTATATATTCTGCTTTCTTCAAGGCTTCGCCCATACGTTTGGCAACAAGTGGCTGGTGGGTATAAATACCCAAATAGGTGAGTATCTCCGTAGTGGTCATTAACGAATAGTTTTCGTCCTCCGCTGGTTTCTCGAAGCAACGCAGCAAGAGTTCCATCTCAGCGGTCTGTACCTGAAAGTCCTCACTCTCCCTGTATAGTTCGGCAATCTCTTCATCATCAAACCAATAGCGGAAACCTGACTTTAGCAGGGCTTTGGCTTCAGCATAGACATTGTCCATTGAAATACGCTTGGCTTTCTCTATGTCTATGGAAAGTACTTCAAAGGGCAGGAACCTTCTGCTGCCTGTCGGGTCTGTAAGAAAGTCATTGCCGTTCACTGATGCCACAAAGCTTGCCAAGTGGGGATGCTCCTCCACGTACTTGTCATACGGCATACGGTACTTGACCATCGGACAGGTGATGAGGTTTTTCAGCTCGTTCTCATCCCGCTTATTGAGGGCTTTTAGCTGGTCGTCTATGTTTACGATAAGGTTCTGACCGATATAAGTGAGTGTGTCCTTTTCCTGCGGATATATTTTTCCTGTGTAACTGTAACCGTGCAGTGCTGGGGAACAGAGCAGGTCAAGGAACGTGGTCTTGAACTTGCCCTGCTCGCCTGTGAGTACGAGGCAGGTATGGTTACGGCACTCACGGTCGTCCATTGCGTTGGCAACCACTGCCACGAGCCACTTGGTGAGGTACGGCAGCCATTTGTCGGAGTTGCGCACGACAACGCAACTTGCCAAGTCGGGAATGGCTTTCAGTGAAAGGGAAACTTTATTTCCACAATCAGGGTTACTGCTGCCTATATCCGTTGCAGACAACTTTTTGAAATACTCCTGTATGGAGTTGATGCGTGGAGAGAAACTGCTCTCGATGATGGAATAGAGATTATCAGAAGATGTGATAATCCCGATGTCGTTGTCTATCTCCCTGCGGAGCGTGTTGATTTCATAGCGACCCACTTTTGAGAAATGAGCATCGTTCTTGCTTCGGTATTCGGTTCTTCCCAATACAGTGTTGTATCTGAACTCATAGCGAGAGGACAGATAGGTTTCTATCTCACCGTTTTTTGAGGAAGTCTTCTTTTGCTTGGACATATTGTTTCCTCCCTCCGATTTACCTTTATCTGCATTCTTCTTCATTATATGCTTGGTTTGGTTTCCAAGAGTGAAGTTATGAAGAGAACAAGAAAGTGCCAAGCATTCGGAGAGTGCTTGCATAATGTTGCGTACATTGGCTATGAATTTCTCACAGATTTTTGACAAGAAACTGTTGGAAAGTATGGATTTAAGCCCAAAACAAGAGGACAAGTGTGTAAAGGATGCAAGAAAGGCAGGTGCTAATTTGCTACAATACGCATCGTATTGCGTCGGCTAAAAGGATATGATAAAATGGAGTAAAGAGACAAAGAAAGAGAGCGACAATCCTTTTGCCATTTCCATGTTTTTCCCTCTATTTCCCTACTGTTCCCTCGTGCTTTGAAGTATGGCAAACACTCTCTACTTTTGCAGGCAGAAATATGCGGTGAAACGCAAGACGGACAAAGGTTTTATTAAACCAATAAGACAGAAATACAAACAAAACAATAATAAAACTATGGGATATTTTATCATTACGGATTCAAACTGGGCAAAGCTGAGGAACGAGATTCTCAGCCTTGCCGAGACCTGCCACAAGGCATTCGGGGAACGAAGCAGGCACACCGATTGGCTGCACAACGGTGATGTGTGCAGGCTGCTTAATATCAGCAAGCGCACCTTGCAGCACTACCGTGATACGGGTGTGTTGCCCTTTGCCCAAATCGGGCATAAGTGCTACTACAAGCGTGAGGACGTGGAACAGTTGCTCCAAACAAAAACGGAGAAAGCTGAAACGGGAAAAACTAAAATCAACAAATAGACACGAAGATTATGGAACAGGTAAGAGATTTGAATATAGAGGCGGACGATATGCAGGTGGTGCTGTCAGCTATCAGCGGAGTAAGCAAGAGAATTAAGGAAGTGGCACAGACACACAAGCCGCTATTTGGCGATGAGCACTTCCTTACAGGTAAGGAAGTATGCGAGAGGCTGTATATCAGCCCTCGCACCTTGCAGGACTATCGGGACAGGAGGATTATTCCTTACACACAGTTTGCAGGGAAGATACTTTATAAGGAGTCGGATTTGGAAAAAATGTTGGAGGAGAATTATAAGAGGTAACGAAACCTCTGCAAAAGTCCGTAAAAAGAAGAATAAAGTGAATATAACTTACTGATAATCAATCATAGTTTTTCTTCTAAAAATAGTTTTGCAGAGGTCTCGGTAACAGGTATATTGCAAGTAGCTATTCAGCGACAAAGGACATAAAACAATATTAATAATCAAATAGTTACTTGTAATTACTAGACATTTCAATCCGTATATCTTCAGTAGAAAATCCAACAAAACCACTTTTCGATATCAACTTTTGCCTGATACGATATTTTGGAGATAGTACTCAAATTAGATTATAATCCTCTACATATTGTATGGCCTCAGTAATATTGCTAACTCCAAGTTTTTTGAATATGTTTGTTCTGTGAGTCTTGATTGTAGTTATCGAAACAGAGAGATACTCTGCGATGTTCGCTATGCTTTTACCATTTGCACTTTGCCCAATAATAACTTTTTCCATATTAGTTAAATGTGAATTATTGGTTTGCACCCATTTATCGTTTCTCAATTCAAAATGATAGTCAACCCCAGATAACTTAACCAAGGCGTTCCCTATTTGTTTTCTTGTTGAATACGTTAACATACAAATTCCTAGTGTAATATGTTTGTTACTGTCAATTAAGTAATGATTAAAAAATAACTTGGTACATTTTCAGGCCAAAGACATCGGCATTGAACAATGTATTCAATTCGATA
>NZ_JBWPJP010000054.1:0-5377 GCF_056583855.1 Prevotella sp. C0209C1
AAACTCCAGAAATGGAACTATATGGTTTCATGGAGAGAGAGAAAAAAATACCAAGTTATTTTTTTATCATTACTAAAGGGGAACCTAATTTCTTAGAATATTTTTGATGCTCAGTTATTATTATCTATATTCCTAAAATATAGATAACCACAAAACACTACTTCTTCTTAAAGAAAATATTATTTCTTCATAATTCTTTGCTTCGCACTTAAAATCTCTTCTATTATATTTTCTGATGTTTTCTCTAATAAATATATTTTTGATTGCTGTTTTTTTATTGTAATACAACTTTTTATTTCATCATTTATTATATATGCAAGTATTATGCTACTATTCCATATTTCATCATATTCTTTTTTATTATAAAATATATTGTTTTGCAGGCACCATAACTTTATAAAATCAATGAATTTAGTTTTTCCACAATTAAAATCTTTCAATAGAAAAACATGTGAAGTTATAGGTTCTATCTTATGATTTGATTGATAAATTAAATAAGTCTTTTTATCATGGTTCGTAACACTCTCTTCCAATCTAAAAGATTTTTCTATTTTCTTTTCTACTATCCACGACTCATCTGATGTCATAGTAAACAAAGGAAAGTTAGCAGAACTCTGTTTACACAAAAAGTATATTCCCGAGCAAGCCGGCGAAGCCTTCTTAACGTCCCTAACGCCTTTAAAATTATTAAGAGCCACTTTTATCATCGCATCTAAATAATCAACGCCAGAGCTTAAATAAGTTAGCACGCTGGAAATATTCTCCCCCCCCCCACGAGGGTTTACTTCTATAACATAAATACCTGAAGCGTTATATTTCAACTCAATGTGTGAAGCACCGTCTGTAAAGCTGATTTTAGTTAAAATTTTAGTCACTACATCACATATATCTCCCCATAACTGTTTTGAAATATTAGCTGGTTGATGATGTCCTGTTTCTGCAAAATGTGGAGGCTGACTTTTATCTTTTTGCGTTATTTGCACTACTTCATGCTTTCCATGGTATGAAATGGTTTCAACTGACAGCTCCTCACCTTCGATATATTCTTCTACCAAAATATCTTTATCATCTTCTTTAGATGCGTAAGCTATAGCTTTTACAAACAGTTCTTTTGTATCTACATATGTAACACCTTTCTTTCCTCCACCAACACATGGCTTTACAACACAAGGATACACCCCCTCATCTTTACCTTGATATTTATAATATTTAGGTTGACAAAGTTCTTTTATATCGTCAAGACATTGTCGTACATAATACTTATTCTGCAATAATTTAAAAACTTTATATGAAGTAGCATTTAATTTTAGGATTTCTGCGACATGCGACTGTACTAAAGCAGTTACTTCTGAGCCGTTAGAAGCTACTCCTTGCACCCCTTGCTCTTTACAAATACTAACAATTTTATCTGTATCAAAAATATCTATAGGATAGAAATGATCTACTATATCTTTACATATAGCTCCTTTTTCCCATGCAAAGCAAAAGGTTTCTACACCTAATTCCCTTGCTTTCAAGCATAAAGGATATTGCCCTATAGAAGCACCTATAATAGCTAATTTCATAATAATATTTTATATTTATTTTAATTTTATATGTATATAATTATTTATCTTCCTTAATACCTCATTAAGCTCTGGTCTGCTTTCAGCATATAAGAAGACTGTTCCAAGAGATGTGTTTGCACCTGTAAATGTAGAAATAGCATCTCCTTGTTTTACTGTTAAAGAAACGTCTTTAACATATTTATGCAAGAAATCTTTATCAAAATCTATTGAACCTAAAATACCTGGTTTAGAAGAATGTAAAACATAATTACACCACGCCCCTTTATAAGAAGGAGATTCTATTTTTGGTAAAGGCAAAGATACTGCTTTACAAATTTCAGCAGATATCAAAGACTGTCCTGTAGCCATATCTTGCAACTCTGCTATACGGTTTCCCCCACCTCGTGGAGAAACTTCCATAAGATAAGCCTTACCATTTGTACTTACACGACATTCAACGTTAAATATACCAGTTCGCACATTAAGCAATATAAATAGTCGTTCTAATTCTTCTTTTATCTCACTTTGATGCTTTAAAGGCATAGAGGAAGGCCATATTTCTATTGCTGGAGCATAAGGATTAGTTGCTTTTACATCAAAGAATTGATCTGAAAATGCTGGATATGCAAGATTACCATTATATGCAAAAACATCAGCACTTGACTGTGTGCCTAAGATATCTAAAAAATCTTCAATTATAAAATAGTTTTTTAAAGAAGAAGATATAGCTTTCTTAATAGCTTCAGATAAATCCTCTTTCCTTTCAACCTTGCTTACTCCTTTGCTTCCTGCAGAATCTACAGGTTTTACAATAACAGGCCAAGAGAAAAAGTCAACATCTTCTAAGGCTTCATCGACATTGTTATAACCTTTTGCTTTAGGACTATTAAAGCCATTTTCCGTAAGAAACTGACGAAACAAGTGCTTATTTTGTAAAATAGTAGCAGCCTTATATGAACACTGAAAAGGTAATTGCATTTTCTCTGCAACATACGCTGCTGAAACAACACCCGGATCTACTGCAAACGACATAATACCATCTATTTGCAAACTTTGAGCCTTCTTCAGTACTTCTTCTTTATCTATAATACTAACATTACAATATTCATCAGAATATTTATGAGCGATATTATTGGGTAAATAATCGGCTGTAATAACATATATACCCATATTATGAGCTTCTCTTATAACAGGGAGCAGGTAGCTTAATCCACCCAACAGCATCAGTCTTTTTTGTTTCATTACTTTTTTTTATAGCTATATCTTAAATAGTTCTTATACTCCATTTACCTTTTTATTACATCTATAACCCTTTGTACATCTTCTTGTGATAACGCATGATGCATAGGCAAACATATAACAGTGTTTGCAAGATGAGTAGCTATTGGTAAGTTGTCTGCAGAGGCACTCTCTAAACCACGATAGGTAGAAAAACTGCTTATTAGCGGATAAAAGTAGCGACGGGCAAGGATATTATGTTGCTTTAGTTTAAGGTATAGCTCATCTCGAGTCATACCATACAGCGCAGCATCTATAAAAATGGGGAAATAAGAATAGTTGTGCTTCACCTTTGGCATATCGTCCCAAAATGTTATTCCTGCTACGTCTCTTAACGCTTCGCGATAAGCTACTGCTACCTCTCTGCGAGCAGCAATGGCTGCATCTACCTGTTGCAGATTAAGCAAGCCATAAGCAGAGCGCATCTCGTCCATCTTACTATTAATGCCCGGAGCCACAACCTCCGTTTCGCCTGCAAAACCAAAATTCTTTAGATAATCAATGCGTTTTTTCAGCTTGGCGTCATGCATTACCATAGCTCCTCCCTCTATAGTATTATATACTTTTGTGGCATGAAAGCTGAGCGTTGCAACATCTCCTGCATTTATAAGACTCTCACCATTCACCTCTACACCAAAGGCATGTGCAGCATCATAAATCACTTTTAAGCCATACTTGTCGGCTATACTCTGAATGGCTTCTACATCGCAAGGCTTTCCATAAACATGCACTGGTAATATGGCTGTAGTACGTGGGGTAATGGCAGCTTCTATCTTATTAGGATCAATGTTGCCTGTATGTGGGTCTATATCTACAAACACCGGCTTAATACCATTCCACCATAAAGCATGGGTAGTGGCTACAAAGCTATAAGGAGTGGTAATTACCTCGCCTGTAATATGCAATGCTTGTAAAGCTGTAATAAGCGGCAACGTACCATTAGTAAACAAGCTAATATAAGGCACTTTCAGATATTCGCATAAAGCGTCCTCTAAACGTTGATGAAACAAGCCGTTATTAGTTATCCACTTACTATCCCAAATATCTTTAAGCATAAGATTAAAATCTTCAAGTTTTGGTAATAGTGGTGATGTTACTGTAATCAAATTTTCATCCATTTATTTTTAAATATTTTGTCAATATCTTGTTATGTGATATTATATTAAAAACAATATTAATCAAAGCTTTCTCTATTGTCTTTTGTCGGATATAATCTATTAAAGCACAAGAACAAAACACTATAATAGGTACTACTATAGCATGAATATAAATACTACTTTGATAATACATTCCTACATTATTACATACATCATGCCATAGCCAACGACGCATATCATCAGATGCAGCATGTATTAGCAACACACCAAACGTACAAGAAGCTATAGTGTTTATGACACGACTATGTTTTAATGGTAAATTTTTAAACATCATAAAGGAACATATACTTACTGCAAGAGCTAAAGCCTTATTAGTTTCAGAAACAAAGAAAATTACAAACCCCATAGTTGCAGACTTACCCAATGTGCTATATAAATAAAGAATAAAAAGCATGCTCACAACAGAAATCACTATGAAAGCCATTGTTGCTATAGCCCATACCCTAAAATTATCATTATACGGTATTTTATATTTTCGTATATATGAAGCTATAACATATAATACTGAAAACCACGTAATATAGTTGAACTCCACATTTATAAAAGGATCTGTTCCTAAGATAGTATATGTAAAAACACATAATGATAATAAAGCTAAATGTTGTCGCTGGCTTATATTATTAATGCATGCATTAAGAAAAGGAATGAAAAGAAAAAATATTATAAAGCAAGCAGAAAAATTCCTACTTATACCACCAATTGGGTTTACCATATCTATTAATCCTTGCAAAGAAAAAGCAGAATATCCTGTAATTAGAAAGATACTTCCTATTATAATACTATAAAACTCCATTTGTAGTATTAGCTTTAAAAACTTATGTAACGTTATATGCGATTTACACATAAAATAGCCTGTTATAAGTACGAAACAGTTTATACCTGTTTTGCCCCATGCTCCGGTGATATATAAATATATACTTTTTATAGCTGTTGGATACTGCTCCATAACATGTACTAAATCGGAATTTACAACATAATGATGCATCACTATAAGCAACATCACTATTATCCTATATAGCTCCAAATTAGAACTTCTCTCATGTTTTACATAACTATCTGTAATAGAACTGGGGGGGGGTACTTGCACTTTCATTTAATTAAACCGTCTTTTATATTATCTTTTTACTAATCTTCTTACAAATATTTCTTAACATTAAGCTTTTTTGCATAATATTTAGCACCTTCTTTTGTAAGATGTAAGCCATCGTGGGATATAAACTTATGATTTGGTGTAAATACGGTTATTTCGCCATCTTTGTTTTTTAACACACCCATCATATCTATATATCTACTTCTATATAATTTTCTTTCTATATCATTTAAGTAACTAATCAAAATTAAGCGACATGTTTAGAGAAGTTTATACGCAACCCCTTTCCGATATCTGCCAAAGCT
>NZ_JBWPJP010000055.1:0-5125 GCF_056583855.1 Prevotella sp. C0209C1
TCGGAAAAAATCATCCTGCAATTTGAGCTATAGGATACATACTTCTCAAAATCATCCTGCAAAATGAGCTATACGCCCGTTTTTCTCGAAGAGCTGTTTGTTAAGGTCCGCTATTACCTGTTGGTCTTTGCTTGTGAAAAGAGAACCAATGGCTCGGGCTACATGGGAACCTGCATTGCTGATGTCTTTCTTCAACGTAGCTTGTTTGAGTTCAGACTTCGCCTTTGAAAGGTCTTCTGCTGCTTGCTCCTTCTGCTCTGCCAAAAGTACAATATCCTCCTTGAGATTCTCTGCCTTGCGGTATTGCTCGGTATAATACTCACGGGTAGAGATATGTCTTGCTTCCGACCCGTCAATACCACGTTCCAAACCAAAGGACTGCATCGCCTCGGCATACGATGATTGATAATTCTTGAGTTTTGCCTGTGTCATTACATCATCGGCACACAGACGGGAGCCTTCGGCTTTCTTGCGATAGTGCTTCTTCACGCTGTCCTCTGATTTCTTCTTTCTGCGTGCAGCAGTGACGATAGGAACTACCGTTGCATGGATATGAGGAGTCTGTTCGTCCATGTGTAGAACAGCAGAGACCAGATTCTCTATCCCAAAGGTATCCTGCATCCACTTCACCGACTGCTCACACCAATCGTCAAGCCTTCCTTCGTGCTGTATCCTTTCCATTGCTTCGGGACTTGCTGAAAGCATCACGCGGATGGCATGCACTTGGTTCTTTCCCACTTTGCGCTTGAGGTGCGCATTCTCTATTCGATGCTCAATAGCTGCCGACCGTGATTTCACACCTTTGGGAAAAGCAATCATTTCTCGGTCGAGGTGTATGCGACTTTCATCCACGTTGCCTGCAATGAAAGTGCGTTCAATATGGGCAGACATCTTGGTATCTGCCCCCTTTGCTTTCTCCAGATGGAGAACTACAAAATTTGCCATATCATGAAAATTTTTAGTTCGTTGTAGAGGTACTTGCATCATCCACTTGACAAGATGGTGCAAGTACCGATTTTTGAAACTGGGAGTCCAGAGGGGTGTAACGCCCTTGGCTCATTGGGATTTTTTAGCATTACTTGTATTGCGGCTCGAAAAATTCCCTAATGAGCTATGGCATTTTATTGCCATAAAAACTCCGTAGGCAAGAGGAACGAAAGTCTCAAGGCTTGAGCCCTCTTCGTTGTTCCCTAACAGGCTTCTGCAGGAGACTGTCCTGACGGCAAAGGAACTCGTTGAGATCCTTGCAGTCAGCGTATAGACCTGAAGAGTCAATGACGGGTATTTTTAGTTCCGTGAGCAACTCTTGGTATGCCTTCCGTCCTGCATCATCATTATCCAAGAAGCATTGTACTTTGTCATAGTGCGACAAACGCTCTAATGACTTACGGACATTCGCCACAGAATTGAGCACCATATAGTCCTGGCGTATCAGTCCGTTGTTCTCCCTTCTTCGAATCGTAAGGAATGATAGGAAGTCCATGAAGCCCTCGAAAAGAAAACATACATTCTTCTGCTCTCCCATACAGAAATGACTGATATCTTTTGGCGTCATGCATCCCTTGAAGAATGGATTGCGCAATTCATACCCACCAGAGATATTGGGCAAACCAATAGCAAAGTAATGTTTACCTCTAATATCAAAGTGCATTTCCTTGCACACCGTTTTGGCCATTTCTATGTTGATGCATCTTTTCTCAAGATATTGGATAAGGGCAGGATGCGTGAGAGAAAGCACTTGTAGATGCTCAAAGGAGTTCTGTGGTGTAGTCGACTTGACTATGGGCTGACAGACCGACGCACAGCTTGGCGCATTGCGTTCTATCTGATGAATAAGATACGACACGTCCGAAGAGTTGTAGAGCAACGCTGCAAGGTCGATGATGTTGCCACCTTTGCCAATGCCGAAGTCGTACCATAGATTGAGTTCGGTGTTTACCTTAAACGATGCGTGCCTTTCCGTTCTGAGTGGAGAGAGGTACATGAGGTTGACACCATACTGTTTTACAGGCTTACAGCCCATTGCTGCAAGAAAGTCCTGCAACTTTATCTGTTTTATTTTTTCAGTATTCATGATTATGTAAAATTTAAATTGATAATAAATTTGATGAACTGATAAAATTGCTTTTATCTATATGGTTATCAGAGAGTTGAAAACTCATCATGCCCTCATCATACTACTTTTCAAAATGGAATCGCTGACAAAAAGAAAAATACCTTCCTTTTCTTTTTTCATCAGTAGTATATTAACGATGAGTAAAAGATGAGAACACAAATGACTTGTACTGAATACTTTATATAGCTTATTCATCATTTCATCAAAATAATGGATATAAAATTGTTTATAAACTCTTGAGCTGCTCCTTGGTGATTGTATAAAATCGTCCTGTCCTTCGGATGGGAGAATAATACTGCGGAGTATTGTAGCTGAGTTGATAGGTAGTGTAAGTCAGCGTATTGGGCGCTGGAGTCAGTTTCCAAATATCCTGTACGATTCTCCTAATCTGTCCCTTGTCGTATTTGCACTGCGTATTACTCATGAGCGGCATCATGTCATTGATGCAGAAGGACAATTCCTCTACATTGTTCATTTCCATGATGTCTAGACAGAGTTCAGCCAACTCAAGCTCCAACTTGTTGCGATTGCTGCGGATGATGCGCTGCAGAGCTGGCGTAAAGGTCAGTTGGGGCGCAAACCACATGCGACTCTCCTTTTGGGTAGATAAGGGGCGGTGCTGCAGGAAATAGAGAAAGGCTGGAATTTCGGCTTTCAAATTTTGCAGAAAGTCGGTATCGTCACTTTCCAGACGATTTATCTTCCTTACCCAATATCGGGTTTCTCCCATATCTATAATAACAGGGAGCAACTCGTTATTGGAACATAGCACGAACTTGGCAAAAAAGGAGATTTCATCTCGGTCTTTGCCCTTGGCTTCCACCTTATAGGAAAGCGTTGTGCTGAGATTTTTCAATCGTTCACTGTCTTCCCTGCGGTTGAGTAATACCTCGTCCACAACAATAAGCAGTTTTCCCGCCCAATCCGCATTGAATTGGCTGCGAAAATCCTCGTTGGTATTAAAAGTTACATTGTTCTGAAAAACAGCTTTGAGGAAATTGAGGAACGTACTCTTACCTGTGTTGCGCTCTTCTGACACCATCAGGAGGATGGGGAGTTTCTGCACGGGTTGGAGATAGAGCAATTGCAAGTAATCCATTCCCAACTCGTATTGTTCCCCGAAGATATGCCTTATCAGGGATTCGATGTGTAGGAACTCTCCTTCTTTTGGCTGGTGTCCTATCGGTTCGTAGAGATTCAGAAACTTGTCAATAACTGGTTGATAATTCACATGGTTAGGAACAGTACAGAAACCATCATACTTCGGTACAGTGGCAATGAAGTCCTTGCCATAGTCTTGCCGTAGCGTTTCGTTGTTCCATACGATACGCTTTTTGAAAAAACCACCATTAATGCGAGGTTGGTTCACAATCTTATACAAGGTTGTGCCAACACGAATGAAATTCTCGTTTTCCATAGCCTTACTTCTGCATTAAAGGTTTGCTACCCATGATATATCTCTGTGCTTCTTGGGTTATTTGCGCAGAAGTCTTGATGGGATTTTGACGCAGCCATGCTTCGAGTTCTGCTTTCTCAAAATAAAGCATCTTACCTTGTGGCTTATAATGAGGAATCAGATTGCCCGATGTGAGCTTATAAAGATAACTCTTTGATAGATTGAGAAACTTGCTTGCTTCATCAAAACTAAGCACATTTTTGTTTGTAAAGAGAAGTTGTTCGAGTTCGTAAACTCGTTCCTCTATGGTCTTTTCCATATTTTTTATTTGTTAGGTAAAACGATAGAGGGTGCGCACCCTCGTTGCTGTTAACGAGGGCAAAATTAGAAACGATAAAAGGAACTGGCATTGAGCAATGTTTGACGTATCAACCTATGCTCAATCTTTTTTCAGTTGTTTGATGTATTTATCTATGATTTCCCATCCTTTCGGCTGCTTCATGTTGATTTGATCTGTTGCAGAGGAAAGGTCAGTTCGTGTTAATGGTGTGTCTTTGGTTTTTCCCAATATGAATTTACTGCGTGCAATGGTAGACTGCCATTCATTAGTAACGTATCCCCGAAGATTAAGACTTTGCATGAGATACGCAAGTAGTCGGTTATTGTTTGATTTTAGTACTCCTTTCAGATTACAATCAAATAAATTTTTAGTAATCTTTGGTGAAACACTGGTCGTAAAAAGTTTAACATCATTGATGCAATCAGTTAGTATTTCAATCTGTTCTTCCGAAAAATCAGATTTGAAAGGATTGATTTCATTGCCAACAATCACGGGTTTTTCTTTTGGCTTGCTTGGCTCGATGTTATCATAGACAATTGTAGAATGGCGTGGAAAAGAATTCTTGATTTCGCTTATTTCTATCTTTTCAATCTCACATTTTAGATAATTTGCATAACGTTCATAAAGAATTGCATCAATGAGCGATGAAAACATCGGAAGGACTTCATCGTACAAAGTGTGATTCTCAACATACTTACTATAATCGAACGTTACCAAATCAAAGTTAGAATACTTCCCCTTTTGCTCTTTGTTCAATGATTCATAGAAAGTGCTATCCCATAAGAAAATATTTTCGTTATAAGATTCTTCCACACACGAAAGGGCAGGATAATTTAGATAAATGGAAGAAAGATCGTCTGTTATTCGGATATATTCTTTTTGTAAAATCTCTTTAAACTGCATATTGCTTACACAGCTCTTTTTCCTCAGAATATTTCCAATGAGCACATTGTAGGTCTGGGTAATACAGTAGTTTAATATTCGTTGAATACTGTCAAGCTGTATCTTTAGATTGCCATTTTCCATTTTGTAATTTTCTATGGTGGGTACTGTTTACAAAGATAGGGCATTCGTTGGAGAAAAAGCCAAGAAAGGGAAACAAACAGAATAAAAGGGAAGAGTTGTCGTTAATTAAATATAAATCTGAGTGTCGAAAAACTATGAAAGTACACCTTTCTCATTGCATTGTTATATAGTGGGTCAGTCCTAAAACCCAGTTGCAAGCCCTCTCCTCTCAGGCACATAATTTCATAAGTCTATATAAAAAGAAAGG
>NZ_JBWPJP010000056.1:0-4573 GCF_056583855.1 Prevotella sp. C0209C1
ATAAAAAGAATCAGCATAAAGCTTGTCAATACAAACTTTATGCTGAAATATAGTTTTTAAGGGACGACTATTTAAAAATAATTTATCAGTATTCAAACTATTTACAATAGATGTGGTAAAATATTATAACTATATAATACTATTAAAGTATCGCAAAAATATAATGTTTTAAAAAAAGCTCGACCTCACAGAAAGTTAATTGTTTATAAGGAAAAAACCTATATTTACAGAATACTTATAATTTGGAAACATTGCTTTTAGCCTGTACATTCCATTAGGTAAAGGAGCTATTAATACATAATTAACTTTAGGATTATAAGATATTTGTTGAATAATATTTCCTTGTAGAGTTTCTACTATATAGTAGTTTATCTTAAAAGCTGCCAACTTATATGGTAGAATTACCCTATTATTATCATTAGTTAATAATGTGGAGAAAAATGGTGATGATTGTTCTTTAATATTTTCTTGCAATGCAACACTTTCATTATCATACCTATCCATAGCAGTTATAGCAAAATGAAAGTTTCTTTGCATCGAAGGATCTTTTAAAACTAAAGACTTGCCTATAAACTTAGTGTATAATAAATTTTCAGATTTATTAATATCTACTGGAAATTTTTTACTTGCATATATATTATAATAAGGTGAAGTTCCTTTCCATTTTAAAATCTTAATACTACTATTTTTATCTGAAATTATTAAATTGTTATTGTTATTATAATATGAAGGAGCAGCTATATTATATTTATAACCATACAAAACAGGAGGAATGGCAGGACTAATATTAAATAATTTTTCATAATCAAGTATTCCTTGTGTATTATTAGTAAGAAAAAACGACCTAAAGTGAGCTTGTCCTATTCCTAAACTACGACTAATATTCATTTGCCGCTTTACTTCATTAAGTGTCCAACTTCCTTCTTTAGGACTAAGGAGATAAGTGCCTATTCCTGAAATAATTTCTTTTTGACATCTATTTTCATTCCAATCAGCAAGGAAAGGATAGTAATTATTACCACGAAAATATTGCATAGGATAAAGCTGATCCATTAGTCCTAAACGTAACCATTCTTGTGCTTCTTGTGAAAAACGGTCGCGAGCATTATAATTCTTAGAAGAATAATGTTTTAAGTCAGCATATTTTCCTATAGGCGAACATGATATTCTTACCCAAGGTTTTATAAATTTTACTTGATCATGAATAGTATGCACAATCTTTGTTATTTGTGCACATCGGTCATTTGACCTATCTCCATATTTACTTGTTGGTTTATGCCATGAATCAGGATAACGAATGTAATCAAGATTTATACCATCTACATCATAATGCCTTACCATTTCTGTACATATTTTTGCTAAATAATGAGAAACATTGCCATCTGCAGGATCTAGGTATGCCTCTTTTGAAATGTAATGTAATTTAAGTCCTTTCTTTTTAAGTTGTTTTACCCCAATCGACTTTTTGTTTCCTGCAGGTATAGATACTATCCATGCATGTATAGCCATTCCTCGTTTATGACATTCTTCTATTGCAAATTTTAAAGGATCGTAGCCATTTTCTGGAGCTTTCCCTTCTACACCTGTAATACATCTGTCCCATGGCTCTATAGCAGAAGGATAAATAGTAGTAGCACGTATTCTAGTTTGTAACAATACAGTATTTATGTTAGCTTGCTGATATTTATCAAGGATAGATATTAACTCCATCTTTTGATACTCTATATTCTTTAAAGAATTAGCATAAGTCTTCGGCCAGTCAAGATTAGCAAGAGTTGTTAACCATACTGCCCTAGTTTCTCTCTTAGGTGAATGAATATAAGATATTGTATCAGAAAAGGTTTGTGCCATGCTTTTGAAGCTTGTTAGCGCAAAAATAAAGGAAATAAATATTTTATTATACATATATTAATTATAAGAACAATGTAAATACTTGTTTTTTAGATGTAAATAACAGAAAAAAAACATAAATAGGTTACAAAGATATGCAATTATTTTTGTATTCTATATATTTTATTTATCTTTGTCAAAATATATGTTCTCTACAATTAGATTTATATAGATACTATTTTTTTATAATAAAATAAAATATGAATATGATGATTAAAAGATTGATGATTATCATGGTAGTTTCCATGTTGAGCTTAGGAGCGTTTGCTCAGTTTCAAGAAGGTAAGGGTTATTTAGGTGCATCGCTCACAGGCTTAGATATTCACCATAATAGCAAGTATGGTTTAAACATAGGCCTTGAAGGTAAAGCAGGTTATTTTTTAAGAGACAATTTGATGGTTTTAGGACATATTAGTGCAGAGCATAATGGTTCTGATACTGTAGCTGATCATTTCACTGTAGGTGTAGGCGGTCGTTTTTATATTACACAAAATGGTCTGTATCTTGGTGCGAATGTTAAGTTCACCCATGAGAATATTAATTATAACGATTTAAAACCTGGTGCTGAAGTAGGATATGCTTTTTTCCTTAATCGTTCTGTTACTATCGAGCCTGCACTATATTATGATAGGTCTTTTAAGAATGCAGATTATTCTACTGTAGGTTTAAAGATAGGTTTAGGTATATACTTATTTGATGATTAAGATAGAAAATAAAAAGGATGCAAGAATTTCATTCTTTATTATTAGAGAAAGCTGTTAATGAGTTTTCTCAATTTCCTGGTATAGGTCGTAAAACGGCTCTCCGATTAGTTCTCCACCTGCTTCGTCAATCGACGAGTCGGGTGGATGAATTCTCTAATGCAATAACTTTGATGAAGCATAACATAAAGTCGTGTAAAGTATGCCATAATATTTCTGATACTGACCTTTGCCCAATATGTTCGGATATTCACCGTGATAAAAGTATTGTATGTGTAGTAGAAAATATTCAAGATGTGATGGCTATAGAAAACACACAACAGTTTTCTGGTTTATATCATGTTCTTGGTGGTATTATTTCGCCTATGGACGGAGTAGGTCCAAACGATATTGAAATAGATTCACTTGTAGAGCGTGTACGTAGTGGAAGTATAAAAGAAGTTATCTTTGCATTAGCAAGCACCATGGAAGGTGATACAACTAACTTTTATATATCTCGAAAAATAAAAAAATTTAATATAAAGTTATCTGTTATAGCTCGTGGAATATCTGTTGGTGATGAATTAGAATATACCGACGAGGTAACTTTGGGAAGAAGTATTGTCAATCGTACTCCTTTTGATAATTAAGAATAAAAACAATGGAAAAGGTTAGGAAAATATTATTAAGCGAATTATTAGGTCTTTTAATAATAGGTTTGTTTATTGTAGTGCTTTTCGAAACTAATTTACTTTCACCTGGTCTAATATCTGATAAAGAGCATTATAATTGCCTTATAATTGCCCAATTTATTATGCAACTATTAACCATAGCAGTAATACCTTTTGCTCTTTATTTATTTAGATTTCCTTTTATTAAAAACCAGCTATTATCTTCTAACCCAAAGGTTATAAGCACATTATTATGCTGGGGTAGTGTTAGAATATGGCTACTTTGTTTTCCTATGATTTTAAATCTATTTTATTATTATTTATTTGGTTTTGAGGTTAGCTTCTTTTATTTATCTTTGATCCTATTATTAAGTATAGTTTTTATATTTCCTTCAAAGAAAAGATGTGTGCACGAATGTAATTTAGATAAGGAAAAGCTATAATTTTATTTATAATTTTATGAATATAAAGATTAACGATCATCAGTATACATTGCGTGCATTAGAGCCTGAAGATCTTGATTTTTTGTATATTATAGAAAATGATAGTTCTCTTTGGAAATTTGGCGCATCAAATGTTCCTTACAGTAAATATGTGTTGCGTAATTATATAGCCACTTCTAACAACGATATTTATATAGATGGACAAGTACGTTTAATTATAGAAACAGAGCTAAAAGAAACTATAGGTATGGTAGATTTGGTTAACTTTGATCCTACACATCGCCGTGCTGAATTAGGAATAATTCTCTTAGAAGCCTATCGTAATAAAGGTATAGGACAAGCTGTTATCAAAGAAATTTGTCATTATGCTTATAAATATTTACACTTAAATCAGGTTTATGCTATTGTAGATAAAAATAATTATTCATGTTTACAATGCTTGCAAAGAGTTGGTTTTATAAAAGGTGCAGTGTTAAAGCAATGGCTGTTTATAAATAATGATTATATAGATGCTATAATTCTACAATATATCTTTCATAAAAAAAATATCGTTTAAATATTTGTAGAATAAAAAAAAAACAGTAACTTTGCACTCGCAAAAAGGGATTAACACCTTGAGGTTTTAGTTTTGGTGTGTTAGTTCAGTTGGTTAGAATGCCTGCCTGTCACGCAGGAGGTCACGAGTTCGAGTCTCGTACACACCGCTGAAAGTTCTCTAAAAACATTAGAGATTAAATAATAAAATATTAAAAAGACCATAGCCTTTTCTAAGTTATGGTCTTTTTAATTCATACTACTTATCATACCCTAATTATTATGGGTCAGTCGTAAAACCCAGTTGCAAGCCCTCTCCTCTCAGGCACATAATTTCATAAGTATTTGTTATCTT
>NZ_JBWPJP010000057.1:0-4472 GCF_056583855.1 Prevotella sp. C0209C1
AGAGCTTTGGCAGATATCGGAAAGGGGTTGCGTATAAACTTCTCTAAACATGTCGCTTAATTTTGATTAGTTACTTATCTTTAAAATGTTTTATAAGAACGATGGCTTTTGATCCTTTTTACAGCTTTGTTTTTATTTTTCTATTTATACATCTTAATGTTAAAGGTGTCTTTAGGTCATTTTTATATTTTATGGGAAAGTATTCTATGGTAATTTGGTTAACACATAGTTTTTTCTGTATTCATCTTTTTCCTAAGTTCATTTATAGTTTTAAATTACCTTTGTTAATTTATGCTGCCTTACTATTAGTTTCTATAAGTGTGTCAGTTCCTATAATGAAGTTGTCTCAATCGGTTGCAAAGAAGTTGAGATTATAGATATATATATTATGCTTAACGTATGATATTTATATGGTAAATAAATCTCCCCCTGTTTCTTATATCGTTTATAGGTATAAGAAATAGGGGGGGGGTAAGTGATAAAAACTTGCTAATTAGTGTGCTTCTAACCAGTTTTCACCCCATCCTGCATCGGCTATAAGTGGAACTCTGAGAGTGCAGGCAGCCTGCATTTCTTCTAAAACGATGTGCTCTACACGTTCTTTTTCGTCAGGGAAAACAGAAAAATTCAGTTCGTCGTGTACTTGTAATATCATCTTAGAGCGAATGTTTTCACGGCAGAATCTTTCATATATACGTATCATAGCTACTTTTATAATGTCAGCTTCTGTGCCCTGAATAGGAGCATTTATGGCGTTACGTTCGGCAAAACCTCGTACAGTAGAGTTCTTGCTGTTGATGTCGTTAAGATACCGGCGACGTCCAAAGATAGTTTCAGCATAACCCTTTTTTCGAGCTAATTCTTTAGCACTTTCCATAAAATCATGTACTTTAGGGAAAGTGTTGAAATAGTCTTCTATAAGTTTTTTAGCTTCATTGTTTGGTATTCCCATACGTTGTGCTAGACCATAAGTAGTAATACCGTATATAATACCGAAGTTAGCTTGTTTAGCTTTTTTGCGTTGTGTGTCTGTAACATCTTCCATAGGAATGTGCCATATTTTTGCAGCTGTTGCCCTGTGGATATCATAACCGCTACGAAAGGCTTCTATCATGTTTTCATCTTTGCTAAGATGTGCCATTATACGAAGTTCTATTTGGCTATAATCTGCCGAAAAAAACACACATTCAGGCTCGGGGATAAAGCACTTGCGAATTTCCTTTCCATCGTCTGTTCTAACAGGAATATTTTGCAGATTGGGGTCGCTTGAAGACAGCCTTCCTGTAGCTGTAAGGGCTTGATTAAACGATGTGTGAATGCGTCCGGTGCGCTTATTAATAAGTTTAGGAAGAGCATCTACATAAGTGCCTAATAGCTTTTTAATGCCTCTATAGTTAAGTATGTTGCGAACAATAGGTGAAGATGCTTCCAAACTTTGCAATACCTCTTCATTAGTAACATACTGCCCTTTCTTTGTTTTCTTAGGTTTTTCCATTATTTGCATCTTTCCAAAGAGAATATCGCCTACTTGCTTGGGGCTTGATATATTAAACTTTTCGCCCGCTTGCTCGTATATTTGTGCTTCGTAAGTCTGCATACGTTTGGTGAAAATGTTAGAGGTTTCTTGTAAAGCGTCTGTATCTAAGCATACTCCGTTCATCTCCATGTTAGCTAAAACTCTTACGAGAGGCATCTCTATATCCCAAAAAAGTTTTTCAGCATTTACATCTTTTAGCTTTGGTAAGAGTACATTATATAACTGTAAAGTAATATCGGCGTCCTCACAAGCATATTCGTATATAGAAGTAGGGGAGAGGTTGCGCATGTTTTTCTGCTCTTTTCCTTTTGCTCCGATAAGCTCATCGATGTGTATTGTTTTATAGTTAAGCAGCGTTTCTGCCATATAATCCATGTTGTGATGTAGCTCAGGTTGTATAAGGTAATGAGCTATCATGGTATCGAACATCTTGCCCTTTATGTTGATGCCATATTGAGCAAGCACCTCGTAATCGTACTTAATATTCTGACCTATCTTTAATATCTTATCTTCTTCATATAGTGGCTTGAAGATATTTACCATTTTTTGCGCTTTATCTCTATCAGAAGGAATAGCTATGTAGAAAGCCTTATTAGGCTCTATGGAAAAGCTAAGTCCTACTAATTCTGCTTGCATTGTATTGGTAGAGGTGGTTTCTGTATCTAAACTTAAAATATCAGATGTAAATAAAAAATCACAAACACGTATAGCTTCTTCCTCATTATCAATTAGTTGGTATTCGTAGTGTACTGATTTGAGGCTTTTAAAATCGGATAAAATGCTGCTGTTCGTATCTTCGCCCGTATTTTCGTCAAATAAATCGAGCTGATTATTTACGTTTTTAGCTATTTCTTTGCTGTTCTTAACATATTTATTTAGTAGGTTACGAAATTCTAATTCAGTAAATATTTCGTGTAGCTTATTTATATCTGGTTCTTTTGTTTTTAGGTCGTCCAGTTTTATATTAATAGGAACATCGCGGCGTATAGTGGCTAAAAATTTAGACATCTTAATATCATCTACAGCGTTTTCTATTTTTTCTTTTAGTTTTCCTTTGATTTTATCGGTATTAGAAAGTATGTTATCAATAGAGCCAAACTCGTTGATTAGTTTAGATGCAGTCTTTTCTCCTACACCCGGACAGCCCGGAAAGTTGTCAGCAGCATCGCCCATTAATGCAAGTAAGTCTATTACCTGTGATGTCTTTGGTATATTATATTTTTCTTTTATTTCTTTTTCGCCTAATATTTCGTATCCTCCACCATGACGAGGACGGTACATATAAACATGACTACCTATTAGTTGGCCATAATCCTTATCAGGTGTAAGCATAAAAGTATCGATTCCATCGGCACTAAAACGGGTAGCAAGGGTTCCTATAACATCATCTGCCTCGAAACCGTCGGCTTGCAGTATAGGAATGTGCATGGCTTTAAGAATGTCTTGTATATAAGGTACTGATAGCTTTATGTCTTCTGGTGTAGCTTCTCTTTGTGCTTTATATTGTGGAAAAGCTTCATTGCGAAAAGTTTTACCTACATCGAAAGCTACACCAATATGGGTAGGTTGCTCTTTTGTAATAACCTCATGAAGGGTATTAAAAAAGCCCATTATGGCTGATGTGTTCAGACCTTTTGAGTTTATACGAGGGTTTTTTATAAAAGCATAGTATGAGCGAAATATTAAGGCGTAGGCATCTATTAGAAATATTTTATCCATAATTATATATATTTTAGGTGTAAAATTACTAATATATTTCCATAATCTCCGATAAAATAAGTAATTTTGTATCATATATCAATGAGTGAATGGATACTTTATCAATTATAAAACGACCTATAGAATCGGAATTAAACGACTTTATTGATCTTTTTAATTCATCGTTAGATCATGAAGATGGTCTGTTAACACAAGTGTTACACCACATTAAGCAGCGTGGTGGAAAACGTATGCGCCCCATTCTTATATTATTGATAGCTAAGAGTTTTGGGAAAGTTTCGCCGACAACGCAGCATGCTGCAGTTGGCTTAGAGCTGCTTCATACGGCATCATTGATACATGATGATGTTGTAGACGAGAGTAATGAGCGTAGAGGACAGGCCAGCGTAAATGCTTCTTATAATAATAAGGTGGCAGTGTTAGTGGGCGATTATGTGCTTTCTACAGCGTTGCAGCAAGTGGGATATACTAATAGTAACAGTATAGTGAAGTATCTTGCAGAGCTTGGGCAAACGCTTAGTGATGGCGAAATATTGCAGCTTTCTAATATAAAACGTGAAGAGATTACAGAGGCTGCTTATTTGGAAATCATTGCACGAAAGACAGCTATATTATTTGAAATATGCGCTGCTATAGGTGCAGAGAGTGCTGGCGTTTCAGAAGAAGATGTTGCTTTAGCACGAGCTTTTGGTAAAAACATAGGAATGATTTTTCAGATACGCGATGATATTTTCGATTATTTCGAATCGGAAAAGGAGATAGGAAAGCCTACAGGGAACGATTTAACCGAAGGAAAGCTAACCTTACCATTAATATATGCACTTAATAAGACTGGTGATGAGCGTATGATGATGCTGGCTCGTAAAGCAAAAATGCTTTCTATAAGTAGTAAGGAGATAGAGGAGCTGGTAACATTTGCAAAAGAAAAGGGGGGCATAGAATATGCTGAAGAGTGTATGAAGAGGTATCATGCTAAAGCTAAGGTTTTTATTGATACTAAAATTAGCAATCCTGTCATTAAACAGTCGCTTAGTACTTATTTAGACTATATTATTAAACGTAATAAATAAGGGGTATTTACACATTTGAAAATTAGCTTCTTATATAACTGAAAAGCAATGATGCATATAGCGGCATTGCTTTTTTATTGTACGCTCGGCATGAGCATTTTCTAACGGGTGGAAGTCCCGAGTAAGCCCTAATAGCGGGAATTACA
>NZ_JBWPJP010000058.1:0-4436 GCF_056583855.1 Prevotella sp. C0209C1
ATATATTAGAGAATATAATAATTATATTTATAGTAACTCTTCTATTTTCAAAGCTATGTTTTCAAATTTCTCAGTAGGCTCAAAGCGAGCAACAACTTGTCCTTTCTTATTTATAAGGAATTTTGTAAAATTCCATTTTATATCAGATTTCTCTTTATAGTTAGGATCTTCCTTTGATAATATTTCATCTAATATTGGATAAAGGTGGTGAGTTTCGTCCCAACCCGCAAATCCTTTTTGTTCTTTTAAGAAGGTAAACAAAGGATCAGCTCCATCACCATTTACTTTTATTTTTTTAAATCGAGAAAACTTTGTGCCGTAAGTAAATTTGCAAAATTGATGAATACTATCATCAGTACCGGGTGCTTGGTTACCGAATTGATTGCAAGGAAAATCAAGAACTTCAAATCCTTTTGAATGATACTTTTCATATAAATTTTCAAGTTCTTTGTAAGTGGGGGTGAAACCACATTTTATTGCAGTATTTACAATTAAAACTACTTCATTAGCATATTCTTTTAAAGAAACGCTTTTACCTTTTCTGTCTTTTACAGAAAAATCATAAATTGTTCTCATTGTTTTCTTTTTTTTATTTCTCTTTTATATTTATATTTTTAATATCTATATTTTACTACGATACAAATATACAAAGAAATATTCAAGGAAAGAATAAAGAATGGGATATTAATAAGATATAATCGCTTTATTTTTGTAATTTTGTGAGGTAAAGTTTAAATATTATAATCCTGATGAATAATAATTTAGATGAAAGTCAATTACCAGTAATACGAGCTAATAAAGGGTTTCATTTAGTGTTAGCTCCTCCTGGTTGTGGGAAAACTCATATATTGGCAGAGCGAGTACGTTATGCCTTTTCCAAAGGCATAGCATTTGAAGATATGCTTTGTTTAACTTTTACAAACAGGGCAGCTCGCGAAATGACTTCACGAATAAAAAATATATTTCCAAATAAAGATATTTCTACTTTACAAGTCGGTAATGTACACCATTTTTGCTCAAAGTTTTTGTTTGAGTATAAAAAAGTACCATCAGACTCTTCTATAATAGATGATGAGGAAGCTGTTAGTATTATAGCTGACTATAAAAATGAAGATGATCAAGGAATAATAGGAGATTATCAACGATATAGGGTATATCAACAGATAATATTTTTTTCTCACCTTGTCTATCAGATTAAACATAAACACCCTTCTAAAGTGTTTTTACATCCAGAATGTTTATCTAAGGAAGAAATAGAATTGATAAAATATATATGTAAGAGGCAACAAATACCTTATAATGATAAAGCTATTATTTATATTTATGATCATGCTGAAAGTTTCTTAGACTATATAAATGATTTAGATTTAGATCGCTCTCTTACATATAAAATAATTGTGCTTTTACGTAAAATGTATTTAGCATCTTGTTATGAGCATTATAAAATAGAAAATCATTTAATTGATTTTGAAGATTTATTACTTTTCACCTATGATATTTATAAAAATAACAAAGAAAATAAACATTATAAGTGGATACAAGTAGATGAAGTGCAAGATCTAAATGGTATGCAATTGGCTATTATAGATTTATTGACTGAAAAAAATAATTCTATAGTCATGTTTTTAGGAGATGAACAACAAGCTATTTTCTCTTTTATGGGAGCAAAAGCAGATACTCTTAATCTTTTAAAATCACGTTGTAAAGGCAACATTCATCATCTCATGCAAAATCATCGATCACCAAAATATTTATTAGATGTTTTTAATACCTATGCTGAAAAACAATTAAAAATAGATAAAGATTTACTACCTATAACAGATAACAAATCAGTAGCAGAAACTGATAGCTTAAAGATAATCAGTAGTAATACTATCGAAGATGAAATAATGGATGTTATAATATTAGCAAAAAATATATTTTTAAAAGACCCTGAAGCTACAACAGCCATTATTGTTAATTCTAATTTAGATGCAGATAAAATAAGTTGCACTATGTCTAAATTAGATATAACCCATTTTAAAGTATCAGGAAAAGATTTATTTGATAAGCCATCTATGAAACTATTATTATCTCATCTGGAGATTTTATCTAACGAGCATAATTTTATAGCATGGGCAAGATTGATGAAAGAGGTTAAGGCTTTATCAAGTAATTCGTTATCAAGAAGATTTAACAGAAAACTTAAGTCCTTATCTATTTCTCCTGTCGATCTATTAGAATATGAGGAAAATACTTATTTAAATGATTTTCTTACTAATTATCAACAACAAGACATTGTTGTTTTTGATACAGAAACAACTGGGTTAGATGTTTTTAATGATGATATTATAGAGATTTCTGCTATAAAGATAAGGAATGGGAAGCAGATTGGTAAGACACTAGACCTTTACATATATACAGATAAAACTATTTTACCTAAATTAGGTATAAAAGATAATCCACTATATGAAATTTATAATGAAAAACTTAATAGTGGAGAATTGATAAATATAAAAGAAGCCTTAAAAGTATTCTTAAGATTTGTAGACAACAGCATTCTTATGGCGCATAATATTAACTATGATTACCATATACTTGACAACTGCTTAAGACGTTATACCGGTGACAACCTAAATAATTATAACTTTAAATATTTCGATTCATTAAAAATAATACGACTGTTAGAGCCATCACTAAGGTCTTATAAATTAGAGCATTTGCTCGATAAATTTCAGTTGGAAGGAGTAAATAGCCATCAAGCAATTGATGATGTATGGGCTACAGTAAACTTAATAAATTATTGTGCAAAAAGAGTTAAGCCTATAGTCTCACAACAATTAAACTTTCTAAAAGATAAGCAAGTATTTAGAATAATAAATAAGTTAAAAGCTTATTATGGAACTATTTATAGAGAAGCAAAACAATATTTATATACTATAGATAAAATAGAAGAACCTGCTATAATTACAGCTTTGACAAATGCACATGTTTCTTTTGTTACAGATAAAACAATAGAAAATATAGAACGATTAGATTATGTTTTACGCTATATAAAGAAGGATATTATAGGAAAAGATATTGGTAATAATTCCCTCGCAGAGCAACTTTCACGTTTTATAATGAATATTTCTACTATGAAAGAAAGTGATTTCTGCAATAGTAAAAGTATTAAAGAACATATTTATGTTACTACAATACATAAAGCAAAAGGGTTAGAATTTGATAATGTAATAGTATTTGATGCTGCTAATGGACGTTATCCAAATGCATATAATAAGACAAAAAAAGAATATGAAGAAGATAGTAGAAAATTTTACGTAGCACTATCTAGAGCTAAAAAACGTGTAATAATAGCTTATGCATTATCACAAATAGATCGTTACGGTAATATCCACAAACGTGAAATAACTTCATTTATGGCAGATATTATAAAATATTTTAACTAATTTTGATATGATTAAAATAGAACAAGCAAAGAAAGAACAATCCTTTATAATAGCTTCATTCATAATGGAAGCTATGAATTATGAATGTTGCCAGTGGTTTATAGGTGAAAATAATTCTTTAAATAGTTTTCATCAATTATTATCAAGACTTGTAGAGAAAGAATTATCGCAATATTCATATCGCAATACATTTGTAGCAATTACTGAAGAAAACGAAGTTGTTGGGGCTTGTGTATGTTATGAAGGTACATTAGTTGGCACTTTAAGAAAAACATTTGAAGAAGAAATGTTCCAAACTTACCATAAAGACTACTCTTCTTTACCTTATGAAACAAAAGCAGGAGAATTTTATATAGATTCTATCTGCGTACATAAGGCTTGGAGAAAGAAAGGTATTGCAACTAAATTACTTATTGCTGCAATAAATAAAGCAGCTAACTTAAAACTTCCTGCTACCTTACTTGTAGATACTGGAAACCCGAAAGCAGAAAACTTATATTATATGATAGGTTTTGAATATTTTGAAAAAACAAAGTGGGGAGGGCACAAGATGAAGCGCTTAATTTATACAAAAAAACAATAAGTAACGTTATTATTAAGCTGTTTTGTCTATATTATTTTTGCATATTAAGAATTTATTATGTATTTTTGCAACGTGTTTTTCATAGTATTAGATTTAAGGTTAACAATGTTTGGAGTACAGCGGTACTCCTTTTTTGTTTAATAAGGTCTATTTATTCTTCAGAAACTTAAGCTTAGTAGAAAAATATAGCTACTATGTACATTATATTATTATCTGCTAAAACTTTTATTAAGCTTGAACATTATGCATGGCACTTCTCACGAATAATATACTTTTTTGATTACCCGTTTTTATAAAAAACACAACTATAATATAAGAATGGTTATTTTATTATACAACAATAAATAAGGGTCAGTCCTAAAATCCAGTTGCAAGCCCTCTCCTCTCAGGCACATAATTTCATAAGTATTTGTTATCTTTGCATC
>NZ_JBWPJP010000059.1:0-4363 GCF_056583855.1 Prevotella sp. C0209C1
TACTTTTATAAAGAAAAACATTATAGGCGGGAAATAAAAATAAATTAATTTTACTGCATTTTTAATCTATTTTTATATCAAAAATAATTTATTTTTTCTTTTTGTTCGATTCTTTCTCCTTGCAAAATGCTTACCTCTTATTTATATATAGATGTGCTTTGGTATCTTATTACTGTGTAGCAATAGCAATTATAAATAATAATATGAGACCTCTGCAAAACTCATTGTTCAAGATTTGCTCACTTCATCATGTTCTTGTACCTTTATAGTATGAAACAATGTTCTTCTTCTCCGAGTTTTGCTGACCTAATAGTTGGTCATCGTAAGGTTAAACAGACCTTTTTCTTTCAAATCGATCAGATAATCGACTGGAATCCCATTCGTGGACTTATTGAAATTGCTTACACCAAAGGCAACCGCCCCACTGATCGTCCAAGCTATGACAGCCTTGTGTTGTTCAAAACCGAACCTTTTTCGTATATGGTATGTCTTTTGAGTGACGGCGAGGTCAAAGATCAAGTAAATGAGCGTCTGTCCTTCAGTCGTTTTGTAGGTTTAGGATTAGATGACTGCGCTCCAGATAGTACAACTATATGCCGTTTCCGTAACATTTAAGGGTTATTATTCCACAGCAAACAAGGATGTACTCAAACGTATGAAGCTCAAGAGTCGTATCATGCCCAAAGGAGTAAGGGGACGTAAGCTAACGGAAAGAGAGCAGCGTGTTAATATAGCCATCAGCAAGACACGGTACAAAGTGGAACGTACCTTTGGTTCTATTCACAGATGGTTTCATGGTTGGATAGCCAAATATGTAGGTTTAGATAAGACTCACGCACAACATATAATGGAGGCTATTGCCTACAATTTATATCGAACGCCAGGGATAATTGTGTCTAATTCTCTCAAATAAAGGGAGAATATGAGATGAAATAGAGCATATACACCCTAAAAATCAAAAAAATATAGACTTCAGGTGAGCCAATAATGCTCAAAAACAATAATGATAGAGAATGGGGGAAGGTTTTGCAGAGGTCTCAAAATGTATGATGGAGGAGAATAATTTTTCACTAATTGTTATCCCAAATCAGACATTAGAGGGTGTCGTGCGCAAAGAAATGTGTAACTATACTCTTGTAGATATTATTTCTAATGATATTCACTAGAGACTCAATAGTAGTTTTGCTTTATAGTCTAATGACCGATTTGGGATAACTAACAATGTTTTCTTATTGTGATTTTTTGTAAGGCGTAGTCATATTAAAGCAGGATATATGCTGAATAGCAGGACAAATTTACTATTCAATAGGTGCGCATTATTGCATCAATTGTTTTGGATTGTATAGACGTGTCACCATGTTCGGTCTTACGTCCATAGTTTTGACTATCAGTTACGCAAAACCTTACTTACTTCACAATTCCTGAATCAAAGCTGGCGTCTATTTGTCTACTTTCCTTCCTCCTCTTAGTCTGTTTGCCCTTAAAGAATGACCATGATAAGCCCACGTAAACCATATTTGCGAAACCAAGATTACCTTGTACCGTTTCGTAGCGCGCATTAGTTGTCTCCAAAATCTTGCGTGTAGCAGGTCCTTCACAAGAAAAAAGATTGCGCCAACCTAACTTAACATGTACGTTACGAAATGCGTAGTTTACGTTAACATCCGATGTACCCGTACGATGTTCTAACATATCGCCCTCCATACTTTCCATAGCAGTGCGAAAGTAGCCGTTAAACCCCCATTTCTTAACCCACCCACTTGCACCTAATTGCAGACAGAAATTGGAACGATTATGCCTCAATGTGGCACGCGAAATAAAGTTAACGTATTTAGGTTCTGCGTAAACTTGCACATGTTCACCCAATAAGTTCAATCCACAATATATGCCAATCTCCAAATGTTTATATTGCCCATCGTTTGTCCAACTTTGTTGTACCGTCCCCATAGGGGTTATTGCCAGCATGTCTACTATACTTCCATGATTATACTCGTACATGCCGAAAGCCATAAAACTAAATATTCCCTTGTTTGCATTGAGCGACAGCCAATGCCTATATGTAGTAAAGGGGCGTAATGAGGGGTTTCCCATTGTTGTACGCTGGTCGTCGTCTTGTCTTTCGTAGGCAGTCATCTGCGCGAGGCTTGGCAAAGAGGTTGTGCTAGACAAATTGTAGTCTATTTGCCATATATCGTTAAAAGCATATTGCACATAAAATTTTGGTCGCCAAGCGTAATGCTCGAACCCCTTACCACGTTGCCAAACAGCATCACGACCATAGCCCAAACCAAGAGAATAGGTAAGCTTACCCAATGAGCCACTGGCTTGTGCAAAGGCATATTGAGAATTATCGTCGTAGTTGAAATTTGTGTTTTGCAAGCTAACATAGGTGTTTGACGTATGGGCAAGCGACTGTTGCCACCCAACAGCTAACTTACATGCAGGCGAGAATGTATGAGAAAACTCCGTCTCTAATCTTGCACTCTGCTTTTTACCATCAACATCGTAGTGTTTGTTGGTCGTTGGCGAAGAGAAACCACGTTGATATTTATTAGCAAAAGCATTGGCAGCAAGCCATACATTAAGCACGTTACGTGCCGAGAAACGTTCTTCGTAATACACTTTAAGGCCTAGTTGGCGTTCGTCACTCTCGTTAAGTGTACGCATGGTGTACGAACTACCATCATCAACGGTGGCGTCTATGGCTCGTTGAGGGAACCTATCCCAATCTAAGGATGTGCGAATGTCTATCGTTCTGCGATTAGTTCTGTTCAGCGTGTAATATAGGGAAAGAAGGTCATCTCGATAGTTTCCGCCCGAAAAACGTCCGTCTATCTTGCGGTCTACCATCAGTCCCGTAGGGTTGTTTATGTGTTCGTCAGTTCGGGTAAAAGCTTTATCAATTCCATTGAGTTTGAAATTGTAGTTAACGCCAAGTTCGTGCACGCCAGTATTAAAGCGAAACCAAAGTGCATCGTCGTTATAATTAGTAGTGAGTGCATTCATGGCATTAAGTCCTAAGCCAACACCACTATCACCACGGCCAGCCACAACATTTATAACCACGGCAACATCAGTTCCGTACTTCACAGATGGAACACGCACCAATTGCACCTTTTTTAGGCGAGAGACAGGCAAGGAAAGCAACTCGTCTATGTTGGAAGGCTTTCCATTAATCTCCAAAGCCACACGTCCACCACCTCTTGTGTAATTAAGCGTTCGTTCCACTTGGTCGACAACAATGCCAGGCAAATGCAAATTGCCCAACAAGCTGAATGCGTTTGCCGACCTTTCGCGTTGTGCTTTACTGGGAAAATAACTGTCTGTGGTACCATGTCTAATCACCCTACGTGCCTCCACTTCCACCTCAGGCAGTGCCTTGGTTCGCAGGGTGTCTGTGTGCTCTTGTGCCGCTAGTTCAGCAATGACTGCAACGGCAAGAACAAGGAGTATTATTCGACCTTTTGTCATAACACGTTTCGTAATTTTACCAAGGAACATTTGTTAAACAGATCAAGTAAGTCTTTAAATAGGTAATTTTGGGCATGAACTACCAAATCTTTGATACATTCACAATAAACAGAAGGGTTATCGAAACCATTCCGTGTAGAATATCGATGCGGAAGTTTTCCACCACCACAAATCTCTTTAATTATGCAATTTCTACATTTGTCACACAAGAATACATCATGATGGGCGTTATAGTAAAGTTTCAAAGTTTCATTACTAAATGTGTCTTCAAAAGAATTTTGAAGAACATTTAAACCTGTATAAGTGAATCCGTCCCCACAAACCTTCATACTATCTACAATCTCAATATTTCCATTTGTTTTGATACCTATAGTAGCATTGTCACGCTGTCCTAAAATTTCATAACCACAATCTTGCCCTAATAACATTTTCACAACACTCTCAAATAAACGTATTATAGGCTTTCTCTCATTATCTTCGTACCAGCATGTGAATAGTTGTAGTAACCAAGAAGACATGCCAGTTGGTATTTCCGAGTCAAAAGTTGTATCAGGAAACAAAAAGTCGGCAGAATCAACACATAAATCTTTAAGATGTTGATACGTCAAATGCGCAGGATAGTCGACATTCATTACACTGAGAACAGATATAGGCAGATCATTCTTCTTCAATAATGAAATGCCTGCAACAATTGAATCATATGCATTACTCCCATCTGACCGAAACACGCGATGGGAAGAGGCCAAACGAGGTCCATCTATTGACACTCCAACTCTAATACCCAAAGAGCAAAATAGGTCTATCCATTCTTGTGTTAAGTAAGTGAGCAAAATTAGTTTACATAAAATATTTATTGTATTTTTCCGTTTTATATGCAATGGGAAAGCCAAAA
>NZ_JBWPJP010000060.1:0-4051 GCF_056583855.1 Prevotella sp. C0209C1
GAGTGGGATGTATTATCGTGCACATGATTCTAACAAGGAATAATGCTCCTAACTTATCAAAATATAGACGGCTTAACCTGAACTGGGGTAAATAGTTATGTTTTATGGAATCCTATAAGGTTTTTGTTATAAACTTATATCTTGAGGATTCTTAAAGCTTTTTATGTAATTACCATTTGAGAAGTAATGATAGCTTGCATAATCAATTTCTTTTAGATTTAAACCGATTAAAGAATGATAAAATTTATCGATATATTTTGCCCTTGATTTAGTATTATATACACTTGTTTTTATCATTAAAATAGGAAAATTATTTGTGACACCTAAAAAAATGTCATCATAAATATTTGAAATAACAAGTAAATCTGTATTGTTTTTCTTACATATATCTTCTAATATGTTTGGAGGTAAACAAAAAGAAGACTTACAAAATGGTGTATAATCGTATATTATAACGTTGTTATGATTTGAAAGGTATTCTTTTACTTGTTCTACAGTGACAGTGTATATATTTGAGTAGTCGTGGATTTCGTCTATTTTTCCTTTGTAGTTAATTATTTTTGCTTGTTCCTTTTTTGACAAGTGGGAATAACCTGATGTCAGTCCTGCTATTTGACAAGATGCTAAACTTAATAAAACAATAGCGAGTAAGTAAAACTTTTTCATAAGGTTATAGTTTTAGAATTAAACATAAATAATAATTTTGCAAATTTACATAAAAAAAAATAAGCAAAAAAGTTCTTTTTGTAGTTTGTTAACTTTTAGATATAAAGCGGTATATTTTATTACTCTATAAAGAGTTGGATTTGGAGAGATTATTGGACGAACATTATCATGAGTAGCAAATATGTTATCTTCTGAATATGTTATAAAATCTAAAATAATCAAAGGAATGAGAGTTTTTTACACTTTTGTGTAGTGCTTGTTTTTATTGTTGCTTATACTTTTGCCAAAAATAATTATTTCGTTATGGAAGACAGATATAATAGAAACAGGCTCCATGTGAGCGAAAGAGAACAAAGCAGCATCAAAGATTATAAAATATGCCTTGGTGGTGCAGGTATAGGCAGCATTATCTCTGAATGCTATTAACCAGGAAAGTAAATATAGTTTTTGGCATATCGGACGCTTTGCCGTTGCAAAGGAATCGGGAATATTTACATTGACATAGTTCAAACGATTAATGGCATTGGCAGTAAAGCCGATAGTTGAGGACAAGTACAGCTATATGATTGCAGAGATTGACAGCAAACTATTGAAAGTAATGAAAGTTTTGGGATTTGGTACACGTCAAATCGGAAAATCCATTTACTACCTGACATCTGAGACCGTTCCAGTATGCTCCAGTAAAAGAGGTATTATGGGGTTCTTTTCCAAGTATGGTGAACTTTGCAAGGCAGCATGATTACACTTTTGTGTAATATTTCAGACAACAAATTCAGAATTACACAAAAGTGTAACGATATAATTTGGAGATATAAATATATTTGCAACAGAAAATAAGCCTGTTATCTAGACATTGCAAAGATAACAGAAGAAAATCTTTTTCTATGCCAGATTCCAGATGTACAAGGGCTAAAGATATAAATGTAATATGATGAGGAAAATTATTTAAATGTTATAAAATGATGAAGCATATTTTTACGATGCTCCTATTTCTGATGTTTTCCAAAGGGGCATACTCTCAAGTGAGTGTAAGAGGAAACATTATTGATGAAAACGACAAGGAAGTAATTGGATGTTCAGTCAGAATTCTGTCGACAGATTCGACATTCTTGTCTGGCGGCGTAACCAATGATGTGGGTGAATTTCATATTAAAAGTATTCAATCGAATAACTTTATCGTTCATCTGTCATATATAGGCTATGAAGACCAATATATTACCTGTAATAATGCATCGGATGATGTTGATATGGGAAAGATCAAACTGATGGTATTACCAAAGGTTTTAGGTGAGGTAAAAGTCATTGGCAGTAATAAAATTCAGAAAATTGACAGACAGATACTTATTCCTAGTAGTCTGCAACGGAAGGCATCCAGTAATGGACTTTTGTTACTGCAGAATTTAAGTCTTCCACGCATTGAGATTAATTCTATTAATAATAGTATAGAGATGACTACAGGAGGGACAGTTGAATTACAAATTAATGGAGTAAAGGCAAAGCTTCCCGAGGTGAAATCTCTAAGACCAGACGATATAGCAAAGGTGGAATACCATGATAATCCGGGATTACGTTATGGAAATGTGGGAGCTGTCATTAATATTATTCTGAAACGTAGGAACTCAGGTGGAAATTTCTCAGTCGATTTAACCAATGGCATAAATAAAATCGGAACAGGAGATTATAATGTTTCCGCTAATTATTATTTTGGAAGTTCGTCTTTCAAGCTTATGTCTAATTGGGAACGCAGAGATTTGAAATGGATACGCGAGAATGTTGAAACCTTTAATGGAACAGCAACTTCACTATACAATGTGGAAACAGGCTTGCCTACAAAGGTAAAATATGACAGGATGAATTTCCTATTAGGTTATGACTATAGTAAAAACAATAATCTGCTAAGTATCAACTATAGACAGTCATATATGGATATGCCTTATTCCATATCAGACAGAGAATCTGAACTTACAAGTGCTGGACAGGAATATAAAATATCCGATCATGAAAAGTCGAGGGAAAATATACCTTCATTAGATATTTATTACCAGACAGAATTGGCTAAAGGAAAGAATCTGTTTATTGATGTGGTAGGAACCTATATAAAAACTAAGAATAATAGGCATTTTGTTCAGAGAGGAGTAAATTCTGTTGAGGAATATGCATCGCAGACAAAAGGTGATAAATATTCGCTCATCGCTGAGGCTATTTATGAGCAAAAGATTAAAAATTCCATGTTATCACTTGGCATAAAACATAATCAGGCCTTCGTTTCCAATAATTATGGTGGAACCATCAATGCGAATATAAGCATGCGAACAGCTGAGACCTATGGGTATGTGGAATTTATGTCTAAGGTAGGGAAATTGGTATACACCATGGGTAGTGGTGTAATGAGAACATATAGCAGTCAGGGAGATGTAAGCCAGAGTAAAATTATTTTTCGGCCAACACTTAAATTGTCATACAATCTGACCAAGAACTTACTTGTTAGATACACTGGCTATATTTCAGGTTATTCTCCATCATTATCAGATATGAATGATGTGAGTCAGAATATAGATAATTATCAAGTTAGACGAGGAAATCCTAATCTTAAGACAGTAAAATTCGTTTCTAATGATTTGACTATCAACTGGAAGTACAAATGGTTGGATTTGGATTATCTTATCAGATACAGCTTTGATGACAAGCCATTGATGGAGACGACATTGTTCGAGAATAATAAGTATATACGTACAATGGAAAATCAGAGGGGTTTTCATCGATTGCAGAATAATTTAAATCTGAAGCTGACTCCTTTCGGTGAAAGTTTTCAGGTTAATATCAGCACATACTTGAACAGATACATAAGTGAGGGAAATAATTATACCCACACCTATTCTGATTTTGGTGTAAATGGTTCTGTTACCTTTTTGAAAGGGAATTGGTTCCTGATGGCCAGTGCCAGCAAAGGGCATAGAATACTATGGGGAGAGACTTTAACCAAGGAGGAGACTCTACATTCAATATCTGTCGGCTATAATAAGGATAACTGGGGCATACAAGCTCAGGTGTTGAATCCTTTCAGTAGCAAGTATAGTCAGTATGTAGAGAACTGGTCGAAGCTAGCTCCTTACAGGCAGGATGCTTTTTCGCATGACCTGAATAGAATATTCATGCTTGAAGCATATATCAACGTAGACTTCGGTAAACACAAGAACAATGTAAACAAACGAATAAATAATAGTGATACCAATTCTGGCATTTTGTCAGGAAGCAAATAGAAGGTATAGCTATGATTGATTAGATATTTAATTTATGCGCATTTTAAATAGTCGTCCCTTAAAAACTATATTTCAGCATAAAGTTTGTACTGACAAGCTTTATGCTGATTCTTTTTATAAGGCAC
>NZ_JBWPJP010000061.1:0-3336 GCF_056583855.1 Prevotella sp. C0209C1
GGCTAAGTCGTAACAAGGTAGCCGTACCGGAAGGTGCGGCTGGAACACCTCCTTTCTGGAGCAGAATGTATACGATAGACATCTTTATGGTATAAAGTATAAAAAAAAAAAGAGTATTCTACCTTTTTCTAAGGTTTGTTTCTCTTTTTGTACTACAAGTACTCTGTTTTTAAATAATAATAGGAGTAAGAGAATATTCTAAATAAAAACAAAGAATATGGCTCACATTATATAAAGGTTCAAGACCTGATACTCCACTTAGGCTATAAAATCTCTCTCTATAGAGAGTAGCTAAGACGATCTTTGACATATTGTACATTAAATAAACTGTAAGTGAAATAACATCAAATCTTATTTTATAAGAAATGATTATGTTATAAAAATAATTCAATTTGAAAATAGAAATCACACAACAGCTGAAAGTATGAGCTACAACTCTTCTTATTTAAGTAAGAGTTAGCGAAGAAAGTAAAAAAGGGCGTATGGCGGATGCCTAGGCTCATGGAGGCGATGAAGGACGTGATAAGCTGCGATAAGCCTTGGTTAAGTGCAAATAACTGTTAACCCAAGGATTTCCGAATGGGACAACCTAACATGTAGAAGACATGTTACTCCTATAATATTTAGGAGAGCTAACGGAGGGAACTGAAACATCTTAGTACCTCTAGGAAAAGAAAATAAAAATGATTCCCTTAGTAGTGGCGAGCGAACGGGGAAAAGCCCAAACCTATTACGTATATTGCGTAATAGGGGTAGTAGGACCACGATAACGGAAAAAGTCAATCGAGAGGAATATTTTGGAAAGAATAACAATATAAGGTGACAGTCCTGTACTCGAAGTGCGACTTATCCAAGTGTAATCCTGAGTAGTGCGGAACACGTGTAATTTTGCATGAATCAGCCGGGACCATCCGGTAAGGCTAAATACTCCCATGAGACCGATAGTGAAGAAGTACTGTGAAGGAAAGGTGAAAAGCACTCCGCTGAGGAGAGTGAAAGAGTTCCTGAAACCATACGCCTACAAGCGGTCGGAGCATATATATTATGTGACGGCGTGCCTTTTGCATAATGAACCTACGAGTTACCATGTCTGGCAAGGATAAGTGTCAAGAGTCACGTATCCAAAGTGAAAGCGAGCCTGAAACGGGCGTATTAGTCAGATGGGGTAGACGCGAAACCAAGTGATCTACACTTGCCCAGGTTGAAGTTCGGGTAACACCGAATGGAGGACCGCACCAATAAGCGTTGAAAAGCTTCTGGATGAGGTGAGTGTAGGAGTGAAAGGCCAATCAAACTTGGAGATAGCTCGTACTCCCCGAAAGGCATTTAGGTGCCGCGTGCTATGATAAACATAAGAGGTAGAGCGACCGATAGGTCAAGAGGGCTTCACCGCCTATTGCGACCTGACGAACTCCGAATGCTTATGTTTTGCAGTAGTGCAGTAAGGGGGCGGGTGCTAAGGTCCGTCCCCGAGAGGAGAAGAATCCAGACCGTCATCTAAGGTCCCGAAATTCTGTCTAAGTTAGTCTAACGAAGTGTGGTCCCCGTGACAGCTAGGATGTTGGCTTGGAAGCAGCCATTCATTCAAAGAGTGCGTAACAGCTCACTAGTCGAGGGTCCGTGCATGGATAATAATCGGGTATAAAGTCAGATACCGAAGGTGCGGGATAGTATATAAAAAAAGTATCGGTAGGGGAGCATTCCATCGGCTTAGAATATAGGTTGTGAGACCTGTTGGAGCTTATGGAAAAGCAAATGTAGGTATAAGTAACGATAAAAAGGGTTAGATTCCCTTTCGCCGAAAGACCGAGGTTTCCCGGGCGATGCCAATCAGCCCGGGGTTAGTCGAGTCCTAAGTCTCATCCTAATGGAGCAGGCGATGGCAGATGCGGTTAATATTCCGCAACTTGCTTAAAGAGTGACGTGGAGACGGAGTAGTGACACTGTCGCGTTCAGACGGAAAGGAACGTTTACCGCCGTATGTAATGAGAAATGCAGGCAAATCCACATTTCGAGCAGAAAGCGTAAAGTACAATATTCTCTTCGGAGGAAATTGATAGTACAGGTAATCAGACTTCCAAGAAAATCCGCTAACATAAATTTTTAAGCAACTCGTACCGCAAACGGACACACGTGGTCGGGTAGAACATACTAAGGCGTTGAGAGATTCATGGTTAAGGAACTAGGCAAATTGACCCTGTAACTTCGGGATAAAGGGTCCTCGTGTTTAAATATACGAGGCGCAGAGAATAGGTCCAGGCAACTGTTTAACAAAAACACAGGGCTGTGCTAACTCGAAAGATGATGTATACAGCCTGACACCTGCCCGGTGCTGGAAGGTTAAGAGGAGAGCTTAGAAGCAATTCGAAGGTTTGAATTGAAGCCCCAGTAAACGGCGGCCGTAACTATAACGGTCCTAAGGTAGCGAAATTCCTTGTCGGGTAAGTTCCGACCTGCACGAATGGTGTAATGATCCGGACGCTGTCTCAACCATGATCTCAGTGAAATTGTAGTATCGGTGAAGATGCCGATTACCCGCGATGGGACGAAAAGACCCCGTGAACCTTTACTATAGCTTAACATTGACCTTGGTCATCCGATGTGTAGGATAGGCCGGAGGCTTAGAAGTTTTTGCGCCAGCAGAAGTGGAGCCACCGTTGAAATACGGCCCTTTGGCTGTCTGAGGTCTAACGCGCATAGCGCGGACATTGTTTGGTGGGTAGTTTGACTGGGGTGGTCGCCTCCAAAAGCGTAACGGAGGCTTCCAAAGGTACCCTCAGGTCGATTGGTAACCGACCTCAAAGAGTGTAATGGCATAAGGGTGCTTGACTGGGAGGCAGACATGCCGAGCAGGTAGGAAACTAGGGCATAGTGATCCGGCGGATGTGTATGGAAACTCCGTCGCTCAAAGGATAAAAGGTACTCCGGGGATAACAGGCTGATCCCCCCCAAGAGCTCATATCGACGGGGTGGTTTGGCACCTCGATGTCGGCTCGTCACATCCTGGGGCTGGAGAAGGTCCCAAGGGTTGGGCTGTTCGCCCATTAAAGTGGCACGCGAGCTGGGTTCAGAACGTCGTGAGACAGTTCGGTCTCTATCTATCGTGGGCGTTGGAGTTTTGAGTGGTTCTGACACTAGTACGAGAGGACCGTGTTGGACAGACCTCCGGTTTACCAGTTGTGCCGCCAGGTGCACTGCTGGGTATCTGAGTCTGGTATGGATAAGCGCTGAAAGCATCTAAGTGCGAAGCCTTCCGCGAGATGAGAACTCCTCATAAGGGTCGTCAAAGACGATGACGTTGATAGGGTGTAGGTGTACAGACGGTGACGTCAAAGC
>NZ_JBWPJP010000062.1:0-3214 GCF_056583855.1 Prevotella sp. C0209C1
ATGCAAAGATAACAAATACTTATGAAATTATGTGCCTGAGAGGAGAGGGCTTGCAACTGGATTTTAGGACTGACCCCTTCATTTTCTTTGATTAGTTGGTGAGTAAAAGGTGATGTTTTGCGAGGTAAAAGATGATGTTTTAGAGGGTAAAAGGTGATGTTTTGCTATATAAGATAATTATTAAAATGTATCTAATTGAAAATAAATAAGTTACCTTGTTTGTAAAACTAAACTGGTAAAGGTTTGGAAACGAGCGAGCTACTCGGCTTCGCTATTTTCTGCCTAACAAAGAACGCTTGTTATTCTGTTTGCAAAGATAATACTTTGCTTGCGAATAACAAGCGTTTTGGATGAAATATACCTAATAATTTTTATCTTTCTATAAGCTATATGAAATTATAGAATCTGTTACAAACTGAAATTAGAAACAGATTGTTTTATCATAAAAACGAAAAAATAATGGGTCTCCCGGAATTTGGAGTGATATCATTTAATATCTGATTATCAATAACTTTTGTGAGTTCTATTCTTTCACATCCCTTTGTTTACTGAATATTAAAGAAAATAAAGTGCTAAAATAAAGGCTACAAAATTTATACTTATCTTACATGGATTATCCACACCACAAAGAGCTTATATTTAAGGGTTTACAGTACCTTTTTTATCAACAGGAAGCCTGAAAAATATAATACCATCACTCCAAATTCCGGAAGACCCAAAATAATATTTTTAATTTTTGGCACCATAATTGCTATTTTGCTTTTAGATATGCTGTTATTGCACCGTCGCGGAATCGGAAGGACACCGTAAGAAAAACTATCAACTAAAAATGATTGATATGAGAAAAGAAATTCATGTTGTTTCTAATCCAGACGGAGGGTGGGACGCAAAGCGACCAAATGCAGACAGAGCCTCAAAACACTTTGAAACAAAGAAGGAGGCAATGGACTGGGGACGCAATCTTGCCAAGAAAGAAGGGGCAGAACTTATTCCTCATGGAAAGGATGGAAAGATTCAGAATCCTAACCCAAGTTTAACCGGCAAAATTATTTTTCATAAATTTTCGGGATATTTTGTGTAGTATTAATTTGATAAATGATTGATAATCAAGTGTAGGGTATTGTAACGAGGGGCAAAAACCGATTTGTAGGACACAGTCATATCAAAATTATTTTGTTACTTTGCACTCATGCACGCAAATGTACAGACACGATTCAATCCTGCCACAGGCGACATGGCTCCTTATTATCGCATCAAGGAGTCATATCGTGACGTGCAGGGTCATGTACATTCGCTAATTTTGTTGAACATCGAGTTCGAACCTTCACTTACTGCTGTAGAGATTCGAAAAATTGTATACGCTCTTACCGAACGCTTCAAAAATAGAAGTACACCCTCGCTTTTTAAGGAACGTCTTGACGAACTTACTCCTATTGAACAGGCAAAGGCTGACGAATGGTGGAGCCGTATGGAGAAAGAAGGTGGAATCGACAGGTTTAATAAGGAAGAGCAGAAGTCGCTGAGAAAATATGAGAACTATATTGACCTTGAGACGGCAAACTATACTGACGCAAGGAATGTTGGTGCTGAGTGGCTCTGCAAGCAGACAATAGACAAGCTGCAATTAGAGGGTTTCCTGCGCAAAAACGGCTGGACGGAGAATGCAATACACACGGCTTTGTCAGCATTGATTGTCCGTACGGTATATGCAGTTTCTGAACGTTCATCTTATTATTATTTGCGGGATAACTCGGCTGCTGGCGAACTTTACAGCGGAGCTCCTGGCTGGACACCAGGAATCAATTCTCTGTATAAAATCACTGACAAGTTATATGAACTAAAGGAACAGTTAGAGCATCATCTGTGCAGCGTTACTGACGATCTCTTTAATATAGACAACAAGTTGATGCTCTTCGACTTAACCAACTTCTATTTCGAGGGTAGCAAGCGTAATAGCGATAAAGCCAAGTTCGGTTGTTCAAAAGAAAAACGCTCTGATTGTAAGCTACTTGTACTTGCATTATGTATCAATAAAGAAGGTTTTATACGTTATTCTTCTATCTTGGAGGGTAATACAGCAGATCCCAAGTCTCTACCCAATATGATTGATACGCTGGCAAAGAGGAATCCATCACGAACTAAGGATACGCTCGTTGTCATGGATGCAGGTGTTGCCACGGAAGAGAACTTGGAGCTAATAAAGAAAAAGGGTTACAATTATCTCTGCGTATCCCGTACGAAAATGAAAGACTATACGCTCAGTGATGATGACAAGAGCGTTACGGTTATGGATGCCCGCCGGCAGAAAATAACGCTGAAAGAGATTAAGACAGAGGATGATAAGGATTATTATCTCGAAATAACATCTCCTTCGAAAGCTATGACAGAGTCGTCCATGAACAGGGTTTGGAGAGAGCGTTTTGAGATGGAACTGCAGAGGATAAACGATGGCATCTCCAAGAAAGGTGGAACAAAAACCTATGAAAAGGTTGTTGAACGTACAGGACGTGCCATACAGAAGTACCCATCTATAGCGAAGTTCTACCAGATAAGCTACATAAAAAATGAGAAGAAACCCAAGGAGATGCTGCGTGTAGATTGGGAGATAAAAGACCTCTCTGCAATGGAATCTGGTCATGGAGTCTATTTCCTTCGTAGCAATATCAGGACACTTTCTGAACGTGTAACATGGGAATACTACAATCTCATTCGCGAGATAGAATGTACGAACAGACAACTAAAGAATGACCTCAACCTCCGTCCTATCTATCATCAGAAAGATGAGCGAAGCGACGCACACCTCTTCTTTGGGTTATTAGCCTACTGGGTGGTAAACACCATCCGTTGTCAATTAAAACGAGAAGGAGAATCCTGTTACTGGACCGAGATTGTACGACGTATGAACACCCAAAAACTCGTTACCACAAAAGGGAAGAACCCGTTAGGTGAAACTATTGAGATGCGCCAATGCAGTAGTCCTTCGAAGCAAGCAAAACAGATATACGATAAGTTGAAATTAAAACACTCACCATTCAAAAAGAATAAAATTTGTAGGACACAGAACTCATAAGAAAAACGAGGAAAGTACGGTAACAGTAACAATTAGGCGAAAGTGGGTGTTAAACTTGGGTTAGCGCACCTCTATTTGTTATAAAATCTAAAAAAGCATCTGTTTCATCTTCTTTTTACACTTTTGTGTAATGTATTTCTTGAT
>NZ_JBWPJP010000063.1:0-2864 GCF_056583855.1 Prevotella sp. C0209C1
TTGGCTTTCCCATTGCATATAAAACGGAAAAATACAATAAATATTTTATGTAAACTAATTTTGCTCACTTACTTATTATAATTATTTGGTTGAAAATTTATTTATTCTGATTTTAATATCGGATTATATTTTGATTATGCTGATAGGGCAAACTTCATTTATTCTTTTTCGTTTCCTAAAGTTTTTCCCCAGAAAACTTTTTTCACTTTCTTCTTACTACATATATTTTGATTGTAAGTGATTGACATTCAGGTATGAGTTGTAGTAAACAACTATACTACATACGCTACTACATCAAACTACTACAACTATTTACCAATGGGCAAGGATGGATTTTCATAATCTTATACACATAGACAGGATTACAACCCTCACGCCTCTTGCTTACCTTTTCAAAGCCAGCTCTTTTGAGTGCTTCGCCCATACGTTTGAGTGTCAAAGGTTGATGCGTATAAACACCTAAATAAGCGAGTATTTCGGTAGTGGTCATGTAAGCACAATGAGGATTGTCCTCTGTTGGCTTTTCAAAACAGCGTAATAGTAGTTCCATTTCTGCGGTCTGTACTTGGAAGTCCTCACTCTCCTTGTAGAGTTCCGTGATTTCTTCATCGTTAAACCAATATCGAAAGCCTGCGTTTAACAAGGCTTTCGCTTCGGTATAGACGGCATCCATAGAAATTTCCTTTGCTCGTTCAATGTCAATGGCAAGTACCTCAAAGGGCAGGAAACGTCTGCTTCCTGTCGGGTCGGTCAAGAAATCATTGCCGTTTACCGATGCCACGAAACTCGCCAAGTGCGAGTGTTCCTCCACATACTTGTCGTAAGGCATACGGTATTTAACCATCGGACAGGTAATAAGGTTCTTGAGTTCATTCTCATCACGCTTGTTGAGGGCTTTGAGCTGGTCGTCGATGTTTACGATAAGGTTCTGACCGATATAAGTAAGTGTGTCCTTCTCCTGCGGATATATTTTTCCTGTGTAGCTGTAACCTTTAAGCGCAGGCGGACAAAGCAAATCAAGAAAGGTGGTCTTGAACTTTCCCTGCTCCCCTGTTAGTACAAGACAGGTATGGTTACGGCATTCACGGTCGTCCATAGCGTTGGCAACCACTGCAACAAGCCATTTGGTAAGGTACGGCAGCCACTTTTCGGAGTTACGGACGGTAACGCACGATGCAAGATTGGCGATGGCGCATTGGTTTATCTCTATCTTGTACAGCACTTCTGAAGCATCAACCTCTGGCAAAGCCTTGAAGTAGTCCTGTATGGGATTGATGCGTGGCGAAAAGCTGCTTTCGATGATGGAATAGAGATTATCAGCGGAAGTGATGATGCCTTCCTCGCTATCAAGTTCCCTGCGAAAGGTATTGATGTCATAACGGCTGACCTTACTATACATATTGGCATACTTGGGAGAAAACTCTGTTCTGTCAAGTACAGTGTTGAATCTGAAGTCATAATGGGTGGAGAGGTAGCTTTCTATCTCCTTGTTTTTGGAAGTTTGCCTACTCTGCTTCGGCTTATCTTCTGAGTGTATATTGCTATTGTTTGCGTACTTCTTCATAATCATCCTAAAATGGTTTATGAAAGTGAAGTTAAGGAGGATAATTCTGACTGTCAAGCATTCTCGGTGTGCTTGCATAATGTTGCATAAACCTGCTATAAAATTCCTTGTGGGAAATCATCAAACATCTTAGTTTTTAGTGGATTAAATGGAGAAATCAAAGGTTAAACGGAAATGATACAAATACCAATAATTGATTGGCTTTGTAACAAACCACATTCAAATGCGGTATTCTGCACATTTGGGTAGTGAACTATAAGTAAAGGAATAACAAAGAACGGATAAGGCGAAAATAGCTATCCATTAGAACAAAAAGCAATCAATGAAAAAAATGTAAGCAAAAATTAAGAGCTTATCTCAATGTTCTCTGAAATCTTAGAACAAGGCAGAGGGCTTATGCCAAATGGTAGGTTGTATCTCTATATCTATTGACAGTGAAAGAAGAATAGTGGGCGTATTAGCGTTGATAACGACAAGGAATAAGGAAGGGAATTTCATCGTATTTCCTTTGTTTTCCCTGCTGTTCCTTAGTGCTTTGAGCATAAGGAAACTATCTCTACTTTTGCACCAAGTTGGAGCGCAAAAGGCTGCAACACAAGCAAAAAGTAACAATAAACAAAACAATAGAAATATGGGATATTTGATAATTACAGACCAAAACTGGCAGAAACTAAGGGACGAGATATTAAGTCTTGCCGACTGCTGCCACAAGGCATTTGGAGAGAAGTGTAAGCACACTGATTGGCTGCACAATGGTGATGTGTGCAGGTTGCTTAACATCAGCAAGCGCACCTTGCAGCACTACCGTGATATGGGCGTGCTACCATTCGCACAAATCGGACACAAGTGTTATTATAAACGTGAGGATGTGGAAAGGCTGCTCCTTACAAAAACTGACAAACCTAAAAAATAAACAAGTTATGGAAACGGCAAGAGATTTGACTTTTGGCTCGGACGAGATGCAGGTGGTGCTTACCGCACTGCACGATGTGGGTAGGAGAATAAGGGAAGTGGCAGAGACGCACAAGCCATTGTTTGGCGGTGAGCATTTTCTCACAGGTAAGGAGGTGTGCGAACGATTATATATCAGTCCTCGAACATTGCAAGATTATAGAGATAAGGGGATTATACCTTATACGCAGTTTGCGAGGAAGATACTATACAAGGCTTCGAATTTGGAAAGGCTGTTAGAGGAAAATTATAGCGCATAACAATTTTAGCGTACCTCTATTTGTTATAAAATCTAAAAAAGCATCTGTTTCATCTTCTTTTTACACTTTTGTGTAATGTATTTCTTGAT
>NZ_JBWPJP010000064.1:0-2616 GCF_056583855.1 Prevotella sp. C0209C1
GCAAAGATAACAAATACTTATGAAATTATGTGCCTGAGAGGAGAGGGCTTGCAACTGGATTTTAGGACTGACCCCTTTTTCATAAGAAAAAATAAGGAAAGCTGATAAGGGATAAAACAAAAAAAACTTCTTAAATAAGAAGTTTTTAGTGAGGTGCCTGGCGGAATCGAACCGCCCTACACGGTTTTGCAGACCGTTACCTAACCGCCCGGCCCAGGCACCATTGCGTTTTGCGAGTGCAAAGATACCAATAATCTTCTATTCAGCCAAATAATTATACAGTTTTTTATTAAAAAGCAATACCTATTAGCTTTTGTTATGACAACCTTGCTTTGAATGTTTTACTGTTTTCTGATGTTCCCTTATCTTTTTTCTGATAGCACAACCCTTGCAGCCTCCACATGGATCTTTTGCTGCACGAATAGCTTCTATTATCTGCTTACAAGCATAACATATTGCTATAAATAACACTATACTTATTATAAAATACTGCCACATAAGGTATCTTTATAGCTTAAGCCTCAAAGGATAGTACTTCGTCTACGTAACGTCTTGCCTCTGGGTAAGTAGATTTTACTTTTCTTATTTTGTTCTTAATAATTATTGAAACTATAATACGATAAAAAGCAAAGAGTATTAAGCCTATAACTACTGCAAAAATAACATTTAAGATGCCTTTAAACGGCAAGTTTTTATCAGGAAAGGCTGATATTATAAGGATAGGTAACACCATAAGACCACCAGCTATAGTATATTGAGTGCGCTCAGAGCCACTATAATCTAAAGCTGCTTGATAGAAGAAAAGATAGTCTGACAACTCTTCTTCTGAAACCTTAGCACCACGTACAGGAAAACCCGGAGTGCCATCTAATCGTTTTATTTTATTTTCTACTTTATGCTGAAAATCGTTTAATAAAGTAGCCTTATTGTGCCAATCCTTCATTGTGTCATAACATTAATATTAAGAAAAAACTCCTTTACCTGCCCCCATGCAAGCTTTTAGCTTACAAAAGGGGCATAGCATAAGGAGAAAAGCAGTGCTCCTATAAGCCGGGTTCTGTGTATTACATATCTTTTAATATGCAATATGCCTGTCATTTATCTACTCTATGGATTGCTCCATAGCTCTAGCATTCTACCCTCCGTTGTGTCTACAGACTTGGACGGGACTATCCTCTAACAACGGTTTACATGAACTTGCAGCTCCTGAACGGCACAGCCAGCTGATCACCCAACTGCTGGTAGTCTCTTACACCACCTTCTCACCCTTACCAATTCTTTAGAATGGCGGTTTTTTCTTCTGCCTACATCTACTGTTACCAATAGCTTCTATTTTCGGAAGCAGGACGCCCTATGCTGCCCGGACTTTCCTCTCGCACATTAAAATGTGCCAGCGACAGAGCCAGAACACTGCCTTTATGAGTAGCAAAGGTACATAAAAAGCTTTAAATGACAAAATGGGTAAATAACATTAAAGCATAAATAAAACAAAATGTAAATATTCATACTTTTCTTATTCGCTCTAAATAACTGTTTAGCTTATTGGTAAATTCATAATTTTTTAATCCCCATTTGGGGGCTAATAATAAGTTATCTGGACTTTGACTTACAAAACGTTCCAAGACAAGGTCTTTGCGGAGCAAGGAAATATAGTCGGCTATTAATTTGATATATTCATCTACTGTATAGAGATGGAAAGGATTTTCTACATACATTTTGGCAAGTTTTGTACCACGTATTATCTGCATTTGATGTATTTTTAATGTCGTCAAAGGTAAAGAAGATATAATAGGAGCTTGTCGCAAGCTCTCCTGCCTATCTTCCCCAGGTAAGCCAAGAATGATATGTGCACCTACACGAATGCCACGAGCAGCCGTGCGCTCTATCATCTGACGTGAACAGGCAAAAGTATGACCACGATTTATTAATCGTAACGTAGCATCATTTACTGTTTCTATGCCATACTCTACGAGCAAAAAAGTGACCTTGTTAAGCTCCGTAAAATAGTTGAGTAAATCTTCACTAACACAGTCTGGACGTGTGCCAATGACTATCCCCACAACATCTTCCACTTGTAAGGCCTCGCTGTATAGGCGCTTTAAGTGCTGAATATCACCATAGGTGTTAGTATAAGCCTGGAAATAAGCAAGATACTTCATGTTAGGATATTTTCCTGAGAAAAATTTCTTTCCTTCTTCTATCTGACGCGTAACCGACTTGTTCTCTACCGAACAATATGAAGGATTAAAGGTTCTATTATCACAATAAATGCACCCACCCTTGCCTATGCTGCCATCTCTATTAGGACAAGTAAACCCTGCATCAATAGAAATCTTCTGAACCTTAAAATTAAATTCTTCATGTAACCAACTTCCAAAATCTCTGTAATACTGCGCCATATTCATACTATATTTATAAAAGCAAAGATACAAAAAGAATATAAAAAAACATCTTCTATAAAAGACAAAGGATAGTTTTTCTTTTTGTAAAAAAAATATATTTAGTCCACCCTTAAAAGCCTAATATTCATCTGATTCATAGTATATTATGCTACAAATCATTTGTTTATATCTGCAAGTTTTTGTACCTTTACATTATAATTCTTGCAGATATTTA
>NZ_JBWPJP010000065.1:0-2524 GCF_056583855.1 Prevotella sp. C0209C1
TATTTTATACCTTTGCTGTGCATTTGTATCTTGAAAAGACATTATAAATCTAATATAAAAATACTATGTAATATGATAATGGTAAAATCTTTACATTCAATTTTGCAGTTCACACCTATAAGTTTTATGTTTCTTTTACTATCGAGCCAGCCTATGTATGCCCAGCAATGGCAGCTGAAGGGGAGGCTGGTGGAGAAGGTCGACAGGACAACTCCTTTGGATGCCGCCGAGATATTAGTAAGCCCTCTTGGCGGGGATGTCACTTCCAGCAGCTTATCGGATGAAGAAGGCATGTTTGCTCTTTCGCTTTCTTCGGGCAAGTATGTGTTCAGATACCGACAGTTGGGCGATATTCTTAAGACCGACACCCTCGATGTGCAAGCCGACACCGATTTGGGTGATATTCCTTTAATAATAAAGAAATACACAATGAAGGAGGTAACGGTTACCTCTCAGCGCAGAATGCTTAGTCAGAAAGCTGGAAAACTTGTATATTTAGTTCAGAACAGTCCTTTTGCCCAGGGGTTCAGTACACGCGATTTACTTCATAATATCCCTCGTATAGACCCGACAAGCGAGGAGATAAAGATAATAGGCAAGAGCAATGTTCTTGTATTGGTGGACGGACACAGGGTTAATTTGGAGGGAAAGGATTTGGATATGTATTTGCGTACGTTACCCTCTGAGAACATTAGTAAAATAGAACTCATTACAAATCCTTCAGCCAGATTTGATGCTGCGGGTAACAGTGGAGTGCTGAACATTATCCTAAAAAGCAAGCCAGTAGGTTTTGATGGAAAAATTCACACCTTGCTGACACAACGCACTCATTTTGCAGCCGAGGAGGGAGCTGACTTGTCGTTCTCATCAGGTAATTTTTCGGTAGAGTACAAAGTCGACAACTCCAATGAGAAACGCCCTCAGAAGATGGAAAGTTCTTACATCTATCCGACATACACACGTGTTACGAACGATTATACTCTTAACCGCTATGACATATTGAGCCAGAATCTTAATAGCAGCTATCAAATAGGGCATGTAAAAATAGGATTCTTTTCCACTCTCAACCGTTCCCGTAATAAGGGCTTTCACAGGGGCGAAATGAACTTCAGTGATGGTTCTTATCCGTCGAACACCTATTCGGAGCAGACTCACGACAAGTATCGTTTGGAAACGATTTCCCCTTATGTGGAATGGAAGCTGGACAGCATAGGTAAGAAGCTAACGCTGAATTATAATTACATTCATTTAAGCGATGATGTCAACCATGTGTACGATTCCGGCTCGGCTCACCTCTTTTCGAGCAGTTGGGACAATTACAGCAATGTGGTGAATACTCTCAGCGCAGACTTAAACCTTCCCTTTACGTGGCTGAACTTTGAGGTGGGTGGCAAGTACTCCCATTTCAGAACGAACAACATTTCGGATTACGGAGGCAGCAATGGTTTCTTGTTCAAGGAAACAATAACGGCCCTCTATGCAGATGTTTACCGGAACTTTGGTCCTTTTTATGCCAAGGCAGGGTTACGCTATGAGCATACAAGCAATAATGGGATAACGCTTGGCGGTTTAACCGTTTCCAATAAATATCATCATTGGTTTCCGTTCGCAGAGCTTTCCTATAATACTTCCGACGACCATTCCTTCTCTTTAGGATATAGCAAGCGAGTTGACCGGCCAAGTATGAACAATATGAATCCCACAAAGGTTTATCGCGACACTTATTCTTACTCGGAAGGAAATGACAGGCTTGTTCCGTCCATCATGGACAATTTAGAGTTTAACTATGTCTTTAAGGGAAACCTTAATGTAGATTTGTACTACTATCACACTTCTGACGCCATACAGAGCCTGAGACAAGTGGTTGATGATTTATATACCAAGTATTATCCCAAGAACTGCCTAACCATAAACACCTACGGCGGAGATGTTAGTTATAATTTCTCGTGGGGTAAATTCAACTTGTATACAAGTGCTTCTATGTACTATCTGAAGGCCAAGTCTATGGCAGAAGAACTGGATGATTCGGATTTGAAGAGCTTGAACACGACTCTCTCTGCAAATTTTAGTTATCGCTACAAGGCTATGACCATTTTTGCAAATTATTATCATGTATTTCCGGGCATGGAAGAATCTTTTCATACCGGGAATATCGATTGCTTAGGTTTGGGCTGCAAAATCAATCTCCTAAAGAATAAGCTCTTGCTGAATGTTCTGGCGCAGGATATTTTGGAGGTACCAAAGCTCATAACCGAGTGGCATACAACGATTATATGTTCAGAAATAACATAGATAATGACAATACTTCGTTACGTGTAGGGTTAACGTATAATTTTGGAAAGCGTAAAGCCAAACGAACGGATGTAAATATCAATAACAGCGAAATGAATCGCCTGCCGAATATTAAGAAATAAAAATAAGAGAGATGAAAATTATTCAAAGTTTTTGGACTGGCAATAAAAATAATAATATAAAAAAACAAAAGGAGCATATATAAAATATACGCTCCTTTTATTAGATACAT
>NZ_JBWPJP010000066.1:0-2437 GCF_056583855.1 Prevotella sp. C0209C1
ATGCGTAGGAACTTGTTCCTGCAACGGCTGTTGTAGTTACTGACCACTTTCATTTCCTCATAGATAGTCTTTGGATCTCTGCTGCAAAGATTGTGGAAGGCAAGCCGACTACCGAGTTTGCCTTCCCTGAAAATATAGTCCAAAGCTGTGCTGCCGTGCGCTATCGCCTTACATTTTCCTATCATTTCTTGTTAGATTTAAGACCTTATATACCTCATCGTCCACACGAAAATGCGGGTCGTAAAATCGCTTAAATGCTTCTTTGGCACATAGCGAGAGGTTCTTTGTGATATGTAGCCAATCTTCGTCCTTGACCTTGATGAGGTTGGAAACCTGTGCGTAGTACATTCCCGTTCGGTGGAGTACGGCAATGGCTTCCTTTTCATTGTCGGTCATCTTGGGAACGGCTGTTACTTCTCCGTTAAGGAGTATTTCCCGACAATAATCGGAGAATTTCCGTCCCGTGCTTTCCGCCCTTGATTTGATACGTTTCTTTTCTTCACTGGTACATCTTACCTTGATGAACTCCGTTTTGTTCATCCGCTGTTCTTCTTTATCCTGTTGCTGCCATCGGGCAGTTTTTCCCTTGTATCTTTTCATATAAGTTTCTTTGAAAGTTTATCATTGTAGATGATTCGTTGTTGCTTAAATTCTGAACCTTGACCGATGAGAACGGAGTGATTACGGTCTAATCTCCCCGACAGTTTGACGAGGGGAGCAAGAGCAGTTTGTGGGTACAAACTGACGTCTTGCAATATCAGCTGAGATACCGATAACGCCTTGGGGCGTTTCCCCTACCGAAAGTGAATGCACGGCATTCTGTGTCTAACTGCGTTCGTGGCATTTCCTCCTTTCTGTCTTTTAGACAATAACATAGTCTTCGCTTCTTTTGGAAAAGGGACGACCTTTCCAAGAAAAGCCCTCGCTCCTTTTTTCGTGCTTATAGCTTTCTCCACTTCTCTATATCCTCGTGATATTCCTCCAAATGACTGCGCACGAGGTTCTCCATGAAACTTGAAAGGTTGCTGCCCCTGTCGCCCAATCTTCGCACGATAAGGTCTGCACATTCCTGTGTTTCCTTGCACAGATAGACAGCCTTCCTATTACTGAGTTTAGCAGGTAAAAGATAGGCTTGCTTGTAGGCTTCAAGTGTTTTCTTTCTCATCTTGGCACTGATGCGTTTCTGAACGGTTACGTTCTCAGTATTCCGTGCAGACTCAGAGTGCATGGTATTCTCTGTGTCCTGCTTGTTCGTTGGTCTGTCTCTTTTAGAAACCGCAGTCGCTTCTTGTGAAGTAGATTCGTTCTCTGTTTCATCTTCCACACCCAAGAATCATGAAAGGTCTTTGTCGCTCATCATAGTTTCCTTTTCCATTTCTATTTCATTTTAAGTTTAACTTGTTTTGATTTCTTGTTTTGTCCTGTAATTGATATGTGTGTCTGTTCCTGTGCTTTCCGTTTCTGCTGCTCACGGACACGGCTGACATGAAAATCGTTGAGATCCTTGAAGTCTTGGTAATGTATGTTCATGTCCTCAACATGGAAGCCTGCCTTTATGAAATCTTGAACAGCCCTCCGTCCTGCTTCATCATTGTCAAGGAAGGCACGGATATGGGTAAGGTGTCGGTCATTCAAATAGCGGATAGTCCTTACCACATTGCTTACGGAGTTCATCACAAGACAGTGGTGGATAACTTCTTCTTTCATTAAAAGAAAGGATAGAAAGTCCATAAACCCCTCGAATATACAAACTGGCTCAACTCTGTCCGTAAATATCGGAGTAATATTCTTTGGTGCTATTGTGCCCTTGAATATTCCATTATCCCGAAGCTCATAGCCGCCAGAGAGATTGGCAAAGCCGATGGCTTGATAGTGCAGCCCTCTTACCTCATAGCTGATACAACGCAGAAAGGGCATAGCCTTTTCTAAGTTGATGCAGCGGTCTTCCTCAAGATACTTTAATAAGTGTGGAGGTAAGGTGTCTGATATTTCTATCAGGCTTCTTACTCCACTTGCGGATGCCATAGGTATGCTACTTCTTTTCATTGCCATGTCTGCCTTTTGAGAACTACAAGCAGTGCTATCGGGTGCGTTCCGTCCCAAAATGCGGATGGCTTCCGACAATGTGCAGCCATCCAATCGCATACAAAGGTCGATAATACTTCCACCTCTGCCTTCGGCATAGTCTATCCAAAGGTTCTTCTCAGTGTCCACCTTGAAACTTGGATGTGTGTCTTCACGAAGCGGTGAATGGTAAAGGGCATAGGCTGGTATCCTGCGCACTGGTTTGATACCTTTCCTTTCAAGATACTCCACTATGGGGTATCGCTTGATGCGTGATAAATCTTCTTCTTTCATTGTTAAGTAACTAATCAAAATTAAGCGACATGTTTAGAGAAGTTTATACGCAACCCCTTTCCGATATCTGCCAAAGCTC
>NZ_JBWPJP010000067.1:0-2305 GCF_056583855.1 Prevotella sp. C0209C1
CTTGCAGATATAAACAAATGATTTGTAGCATAATATACTGTGAGTCAGCGGAATATTAGATTTTTAAGGGTGGACTACATAAAGTTAGACACCATACTTAACGAATATGCCGACAATTTAATTAATCTTCTAGGGTATTATATATTTAACTGATTTTTTACAAGCTGGTAATAAATACCTTTATTGGTGATTAGGTTTTCATGGTTTCCTTGTTCGCAAATTTTACCATCTTTCAATACGATTATTTTGTCTGCATTTCTAACCGTGCTAAGTCTGTGGGCGATGATTATGGCAGTTCTACCTTTGATAAATTTGTTTAGGTTCTCCATAATTTCATGCTCATTGTTTGCATCAAGAGAATTTGTTGCCTCATCTAAAAAAATATATTTAGGATTTTTGTATATAGCTCGAGCTATGAGAATTCGTTGTTTTTGACCTAGACTTAGACCATGGTCATCATTTCCTATTTTTGTTTTGAACTTCAATGGTAGTTTGTCAATGAAACAATTTATGTTAGCAATTTCTGCTGATTTTCTAACTAACGCATCGTTTGTTTTTTCCACTCCTAATGTAATGTTATTTTCAATTATGTCAGAAAATATATAGCCTTCTTGCATAACTGTGCCGCAACATTTTCTCCATTCTCTTTTGTTTATAGAATCCAAATTACCCCCCCAACTTCAATACATCCCATATCAGGGCTATAGAAGCCAAGAATCATCTTAAGAATAGTTGTTTTGCCACTGCCACTGAGGCCAACTATTGCGGTTACTTTACCTTCGGGAATTTTTAAATTAATATCATCTAGAATTGGTTTGAAACTTAATTTGTCATAACGAAATGTTACATGACGAAATACAATATCTCCATTACTCATAGAATTAGTTCCCACCTTGGTTTCGTCATCTTCATCTTTTTCATCATATACATTTTGGAGCCTATCTATGCTTAATTTTGCATCCTGATACTGTCGGATGAAGTTTATCAATTGGTCAACAGGGCTATTAAGCATACCTACAATATATTGAAAACTCAGCATTATGCCAAGGGTTATCTTCCCTTTGACAACAAATGTTGCTACAAGTGCTGTTATAATGAGGTTTTTAACTTGATTGATTAAAAAACCTCCAGACTGTTGATACTGAGATAATTTAAGGCTCCTTATTGATAAGCGATAAATATTTCGTTGAATGATTTCCCATTCCCATCTCTTTCGTTGTTCGCATGTGTTTAATTTAATCTCTTGCATACCTGAGATTAGTTGAATAATACTACTTTGATTAGTGGAATTTAACGAAAACATTTTATGGTCTAGGATTTCTCTTTTTTCATAAATTTCCACACCCAAAAAATGTAAAGTGTACTTCCAACAAAAAAAATTAAAGCAACTATCCTATCATATATAAGAATAACTCCACCTAATACTACCATACTAACCATTGAGAACAAGGTATCAAGAATAGAGTCGGTTAAAAATGCCTTTATTCTCGAATGGTCATTAATACGCTGAATAATATCACCAGTCAGTTTTGTATCAAAAAAAGAAATTCGCAACTTCATCAACTTTGTAAGATAATCAGAAATTAAAGCTATGTTTGTCTTAGTACCAATTACCAACAAAGTTCATGTACGGACAAAACTTACAAAAGTATGACCACATTCCAAGCAAAGTTGCCCAATTAGGATAAGCACGATAATACTAATGTTTTTTTCTGTGACACCCAAATCTACAATTGCCTGTGTTAGGAATGGCAACACAAGTTGAATCAGTGCTCCACAAACCATTATCCACAGAAGTAAGAATATTTTGTTTTTGTGTGGTTTTAAATATGAAAAAAGAAATGTAATTGTTTTCTTTCTGTTCCATTTAAATTTTACGTCTTCTTGCTTTTCATAAAAAGACGGAGTTGGTAGCAAGGACAAGGCTGTACCTATTGATTGACCATGAATATCTGTGGAACTTAGCCAACATGAACTGAATTCCCATTCGTTAAATTCTATACTAACTCCACCAGCAGGATTGGCTATATAAAAGATATACCCTTTTCTTGTTTTCTTGATTTTATATAATACTACAAAATGATTCTGATTCCAATGGAGAATACAAGGTAACGGCATCTCATCAATCAGTTGAATAAGGCTCAATTGGGTGCCAATAGTGTGAAGTCCAATCTTTTCAGCTGCTATACAGATTCCATACAATGACACACCTTCATTAGATATGCTACATAGTCGTCCCTTAAAAACTATATTTCAGCATAAAGTTTGTATTGACAAGCTTTATGCTGATTCTTTTTATAAGGTA
>NZ_JBWPJP010000068.1:0-2024 GCF_056583855.1 Prevotella sp. C0209C1
TGTACGTTTAAGCATAAATATCTGCAAGAATTATAATGTAAAGGTACAAAAACTTGCAGATATTTGCAAATAATTTACAGCATAATATACTATGAATCAGAGGAATATTAGGCTTTTAAGGGTGGACTATATATATTTAAGTTGTTAATTATTACGATACAAAAGTATTGTAAAATTATACTTTCAAACGTTACCATAAGGTTAATGTTATGTTATCTTTTCTGCGGTTTTTATCCCATTTGTCAAGTAAGTACACACAATAATGTACAAACCAATTGATACGAATATAGAAACACAAACATTCAACTATGATAATCCAATAAATAGTTGTATATTTGCACTAAAATAAGATGATACAATATAAGTATATTCGTTGGTTTACATATATCGGTTTATTAGCTATAATTACATTGCAATGTATATGGCTATACACTACATATAACTTAATTAAACAAGATATACAAGACGAGTGTAATCGCATATTAAACAATGCCTTATACGCAGAAGTAAATCGTGTATCCCAATATATACCAGATGGAAAAGAAATTGCAGGAGGAACTCAAAATGACTCTGTGCCATCAATAACATATTTATATGATGGATTGTATCAACTTGGAATCAAATACTCCATCCAGGAAATCGATTCTATTGTCGGGATGCAATTAAGGGAACGTAAAATATTTTCAGATTATACTATTTTGTCTATAAATCCTGAAACTCATTCAATATACGAGAAAAGCAATGATTGTAAACTTTTCCAATTTGGCACTATACAATCGAGCATTATTCCTACACGACTGGATTTCTCATATGGCATACAAATAGCTTTAAACAGCCCATATTTACATATCATAAAAAGTTTGGGATTGCTTCTTATATTAACAGTTATATTAGTCGTATTTGTAATATCTTGTATAGCCTATCAAATAAGTATCATTGTTCGTATAAATAAGATTTCGCAGATTCGTGAAGACTTCTCATATGCAATGGTTCATGATATGAAAACGCCTCTAAGTACAATATTGACTGCGTTGAGTTTCTTGCATGGAGGAAAACTGGATAATAAACCTGAAACAAAAGAAAAATTCTTCAATATAGCAAAAGAAGAGGCTAATCACCTACTGACACTCACGAACAAGGTTCTGACTATATCAAAACTTGAGAATAATAAGTTAGAGATGAGTCTTGAAAAGATAATGTTAGAACCGATGTTTGACAGACTGTCAGAAAAATTCAGAGTAAAGTCGCTAAAGCCTGTATTTTTTGAATTTGATTTTCAGGTTAATGAAATTTATGCTGATGCGGAATATATTGAAGAAGTATTCAGTAACATGATAGACAACTCAATTAAATATTCCAAAGAGCGCGCAAACATTAAAATTTCCTCATCAAGCAACAATCTATATAATATCATAAAGATATGCGATGACGGTCTTGGAATATCAGAGAAAGACCTGCGAAATATATTTGATAAGTATGAACGTGCTGCGGCCAGTCGCAGCAGGAAAAAGCAGACGGCCGGATTTGGTCTTGGACTAAACTTAGTTCAGCAGGTTATTGAGGCTCATAATGGAAGAATTATCGTTAATAGTATAAAGGGGAGTTTACAGAATTTATTATTTATCTACCACAAATAATAGAAAATTTATGACAAGGCTATTACTTATTGAAGACGATGCCAACTTATGCTATATCGTACAGACAGGCCTACAGGAAATAATCGGAGGTTATGAGGTTATCGTTGCCGCAAATGGAAAAGAAGGTTTGGAGGCATGGAAAAATCAAAAACCAGACATCATCATATCTGATATTGATATGCCTGTGATGGACGGTTTTGAAATGGTAAAACGAATCAGAGAAACGGATGGTGACACACCGATACTATTTGCCTCTGCTTTAACATCACCGAAAGATGTTCGTAAGGGGTATGACATAGGTGTTAACAATTATATAGTCCACCCTTAAAAGCCTAATATTCATCTGATTCATAGTATATTATGCTATAAATTATTTGCAAATATCTG
>NZ_JBWPJP010000069.1:0-1603 GCF_056583855.1 Prevotella sp. C0209C1
AAAGATACAAACTTGGTTATATTGTATATAGCCATCATTAAAAAAGATTTTACAATGGAGAGTTTGATCCTGGCTCAGGATGAACGCTAGCTATAGGCTTAACACATGCAAGTCGAGGGGCAGCATATAGATTGCTTGCAATTTATGATGGCGACCGGCGCACGGGTGAGTAACGCGTATCCAACCTACCCATTACTAGGGAATAACCCAGCGAAAGTTGGCCTAATGCCCTATGTAGTCGTTTGATCGCCTGAGATTTCGACGAAAGATTTATCGGTATTGGATGGGGATGCGTCTGATTAGCTTGTTGGCGGGGTAAAGGCCCACCAAGGCAACGATCAGTAGGGGTTCTGAGAGGAAGGTCCCCCACATTGGAACTGAGACACGGTCCAAACTCCTACGGGAGGCAGCAGTGAGGAATATTGGTCAATGGGCGAGAGCCTGAACCAGCCAAGTAGCGTGCAGGATGACGGCCCTATGGGTTGTAAACTGCTTTTATATGGGAATAAAGTGAGGGACGTGTCCCTTATTGCATGTACCATATGAATAAGGACCGGCTAATTCCGTGCCAGCAGCCGCGGTAATACGGAAGGTCCAGGCGTTATCCGGATTTATTGGGTTTAAAGGGAGCGTAGGCTGTTTGTTAAGCGTGTTGTGAAATGTAAGAGCTCAACTTTTAGATTGCAGCGCGAACTGGCAGACTTGAGTGCGCACAACGTAGGCGGAATTCATGGTGTAGCGGTGAAATGCTTAGATATCATGACGAACTCCGATTGCGAAGGCAGCTTGCGGGAGCGCAACTGACGCTAAAGCTCGAAGGTGCGGGTATCGAACAGGATTAGATACCCTGGTAGTCCGCACAGTAAACGATGGATGCCCGCTGTTAGCACCTAGTGTTAGCGGCTAAGCGAAAGCATTAAGCATCCCACCTGGGGAGTACGCCGGCAACGGTGAAACTCAAAGGAATTGACGGGGGCCCGCACAAGCGGAGGAACATGTGGTTTAATTCGATGATACGCGAGGAACCTTACCCGGGCTTGAATTGCAGATGTTTATATCAGAGATGATATATTCCCTTCGGGGCATTTGTGAAGGTGCTGCATGGTTGTCGTCAGCTCGTGCCGTGAGGTGTCGGCTTAAGTGCCATAACGAGCGCAACCCCTTTTTTTAGTTGCCATCAGGTAGTGCTGGGCACTCTAGAGATACTGCCACCGTAAGGTGTGAGGAAGGTGGGGATGACGTCAAATCAGCACGGCCCTTACGTCCGGGGCTACACACGTGTTACAATGGGTGGTACAGAGAGTTGGTTGTACGCAAGTGCAATCTAATCCTAAAAACCATTCTCAGTTCGGACTGGGGTCTGCAACCCGACCCCACGAAGCTGGATTCGCTAGTAATCGCGCATCAGCCATGGCGCGGTGAATACGTTCCCGGGCCTTGTACACACCGCCCGTCAAGCCATGAAAGCCGGGGGTGCCTGAAGTTCGTGACCGTAAGGATCGACCTAGGGCAAAACTGGTAATTGGGGCTAAGTCGTAACAAGGTAGCCGTACCGGAAGGTGCGGCTGGAACACCTCCTTTCTGGAGCAGAATGTATACGATA
>NZ_JBWPJP010000070.1:0-1328 GCF_056583855.1 Prevotella sp. C0209C1
AACTTGTCCTTATTTCGTAAAAGCGAGTGCAAAGGTATATACTTTTTCTTAAACTAACAAATTATTATAAGAAAAAACTTAGAAATTTTGAAAAGAAAATCTTTTTTTGAAGAACATTGGAAGAATACACATTATATATATACAACAGAGCAAGAAAAACATACCACTTAAAGCATGAGCAAAACAAAAACTAAAAAAGAAAGAAGCTTACAAAAATGTTTATTTTTTTTATTTCAAAAACAATCACACAACATTCTACGCTGCTTTCTTAAAGCATTTACACTTAGGCACTTATAGCACGCAAAGCAAAACATCATCTTTTACACCGCAAAAGGTGATGTTTTGCAAGGTAAGATAATTATTAAAATGTATCTAATTGAAAATAAAGAAGTTACCTTATTGCACAAACTAAACAGGTAACGATTTGGAAACGAGCGAATTGCTTTTAGTCGCAAGTCTCTGCATTAACAAAGAACGCTTGTAATTCCGTTTGCAACGGATAATACTTTATTACCGAATAACAAACGTTTTTGATGAGATATTCTTCTTTCTGCACTTTTGATTGATTGTCTGGTTGTAGGTTATATTCCTCTTCCTCGTCTTTTCTTTCTATTGGCGTGGTATCTGAGTTTACGCTGCCATGCTGCTTCGGCATAATCATCGCCCTGTGTGGATGGTGTAATCAAATCGCCTAACCCTTCCACAACTTCATCAGCTGCGCTAACGATGGTGTCTGCCACTGCATCAATGGAGTTCTGCACTTGTGGCGTGTCATTGTCTCGTGAGATAGAGGAACGACTTGGAGGTACGAGTTGATAACCGGTATCAGGTTGTTCTTTCTTTTCTATTGGCTCTTGTATCGTTTGGTGTGGTTTCTTCTGTTCTTTCTTGTTAGTTTCTTCAAAGTTCTTCTGCAAGGAACGGTAGCCGAACTCCCTACCGATTTCGGAAGCCTTAAAGGATTGCCCTGCGTATGAGAACTTCAAACCATAAACCTTGCTCTGCTTGTTCTTCATGCGCTCTATTGCGATACCGTTCTTGTTCAACTCGTAAAGGAACATAGAATATCCTGTGATACCTGTACTTTTGTACTTTTCAAGTAGGGCATAGCATATTCTTTGTAGTTCTCTCTTTGTTTCCTCTCTTGTGGGATTGGCTTTTGCTTTCTGATGTTTCCTTTCAGCTTTGATTTCCTTGGCGATGGTCAAGCCTTTCTCTCTGCTGATTTCTTCCGCCACCCTTGCTGCCCTATTGCTCACAAAAGTAGTATCATAGACCTCTCCGTACAAACTGATGCGGTTGGCAATGATGTGAATGTGTCTGTTGTC
>NZ_JBWPJP010000071.1:0-1134 GCF_056583855.1 Prevotella sp. C0209C1
ATACTCAAACACTTTGATTCTCTGCGCGAACTTGAGATAGGCATGAAGGCAGAGGCTCACAAGCTCAGACACCTCGGAATGAGCTATTTGGTTCGTCGCAGCACACTTGCTGAGGCCAATATACGCCGCCCTCAGGAGTTCTTTGCAAGTGTTTATGCGTATTTTTGGAGAAGTATGCCAAATTTTTAGCGGACAGCCGCCCTTCCAAGTGCTATAAGGGGCAGACACACGAGCCTAAAGACTGGGAGAAGTTGCTTTACATGATGGATTCTACCACTATAACGCTCTTTGACAACATACTCAAAGGTGTCGGGCGGCATCCAAAATCAGGCAAGAAGAAAGGCGGTATGAAAGTGCATACGGTAATGAAGTATCATGTCGGCGTGCCAATGGTGGTGCAACTCACTTCAGCTGCAAAACACGACCATTACCTGCTCAAAGAGGTGCATCTGCCCAAAGACTCCACTTTAGCAATGGACCGTGGTTATGTCGATGTAGCGCAATTCCAACGTCTTACAGAAGAGGGTGTTTGCTACGTGACCAAAATGAAGAAAAACCTTAAGTATGAGGAACTTAAATCTGTTACGTATATCAATGCAGAGGGCCTCGTAACGCATATTGATCAGAAAGTGCTTTTTACAAGAGGAGAGCTCACCCACGAGGCACGAAGGGTGGAGATATTTTACAAGACAAAGAGACCTGTTGTACTATTGACCAACAACTTTGACTTTACGGTTGAGGATATTGCTGAAATATACCGCCTAAGATGGGCTATCGAGTCGTTGTACAAACAGCTTAAACAGAACTTCCCGCTTCATTTCTTCTATGGGGACAGCGTCAATGCCATACAAATACAGACATGGGTAGTCTTGATAGCGAATCTGCTGATAACAGTCCTGTCAAGAAGCATCAAGAGACATTGTGCATTCTCACAAGTTGTTACCATGATACGGGCTTATGCTTATGTACTACGTCGATTTTATCGCATTCATGGAAAATCCCGAAAAAACTTGGAATGATTTCCTTGCAAAGGAGATGCAAAAAGCGTCGCCTGAATCAAGTCTTTTCGATTAGGGGGCTTACTTTTGAAAAAATAAACCCCGAAGTCCAATTTTACTGGGCTTCGGGGAGGAT
>NZ_JBWPJP010000072.1:0-1127 GCF_056583855.1 Prevotella sp. C0209C1
TACTTAGAGATTCTGCTAATGCCAAGAAAAACCCAGAAATGAACCGCTTGCGGTTCTCCATTGTTAGTCCACTGTGGTTGTTTAAGTTCTTCTTTAAGTCAGTGAATGTGCCTTCAATCTTGTTGTTTGTATTCGGCATACCCTTGCAGTCTTCTCGCTGATATGTAAAGAGGTAAGGAAGGTAAAACTCTAGACTGTTCATCGCCGACCTTAAACGCTGATGTGTGTAGTGCATCTTTCCGTCCTTATGCAGGCTCTTGTGGTTTATAGTATTCTTCCATTTCACTTTCCATTCCTGGTAACTTTGCACAAAATCAGACTCATTACTTCTATGAAGTTTACCCACTAAATATTTCAGTTCTCTACTAGATAACATCTTAGGATTCAGGGTAAGATAGCGTTTGACAATCTGCTTCATATGAAATTGGCACATTTGTATGTGATAGTTTGAGAAGGTTTTAAACAAACTTTGCTTCCCATCTATAATAATTCCCTCAATGGTATAGCCACGGCTCACGATGCTGCTCACTGCATCTTCATAGTCTTTTACGGTTTCGTTCTTCACAAAGGACATATACAAAGGGCAACCTGTAGCAGAATCAAGACCTAGCATGACACCAAAACCACGTCCCCAATAGGTAACGTCCAAATGAACAAAACCTCCTCCTGAAAGTGGGGGTTGCACCCATTCTCGCTTGATGTTATGTAGTCTACGCTTGACAGTTGCGATGCTAATACCGAATCGTAACGATAACTCGGATATAGTTTGTTTTTCTTGTTGATATACTCGCCATAATTCGTCCTCGGATACATTACTACCAGACCGAAACTGAGTATGACAATCTTTGCACAAATACAGTTGTTTTCCATAACGCACTCCGTTTTTCACGGTGTGTTTACTCTTACACACTGGGCATTTTTTCTTGTTCATTATAACTTCGCTTTTTGGCTTTTCAAATACCAGCGAAGTTAATGTTTATCGAACATTAAGCTATATTGCATCCTGCAAAATGAGCTATTGAACGATTTCAAAGGTCGAAATATCTCTGAAACGTTTGAATTGCTGAGAACACCAGTGTATATCGGTAGTTAAGGAGGATTCTATCCTGCAAAATGAGCTATAGGTC
>NZ_JBWPJP010000073.1:0-1095 GCF_056583855.1 Prevotella sp. C0209C1
TAAGTAAGTGAGCAAAATTAGTTTACATAAAATATTTATTGTATTTTTCCGTTTTATATGCAATGGGAAAGCCAAAAGTATTGGAGTTGACGGAGGCAGAACGCCTCGCACTCGAAAAAGGATTTCGCTTAGGCGAAAAGCACTGCTTCCGCATGCGTTGTCGTGCTGTGTTACTGAAAGCAGACGGACTGTCTTCTGCAGCAGCGGGCGTGCAAACGGAAATGAGCCACGTGAGCGTAAACGCTTGGGTAAAACGTTTCAAGTCCGAAGGAATAGACGGATTGAATACCCGTTCTGGCAGAGGTCGAAAACCTATTATGGACTGTTCGGACGAGGAAGCTGTGCGTCGTGCAATAGAGCAAGACAGACAGAGCGTGAGCAAGGCAAGAGCGGCATGGGAGCAAGCCTCGGGCAAAGAGGCAAGCGACTCAACATTCAAACGTTTTTTATCAGCATTGGCGCAAGATATAAGCGAATAAGAAAACGCCCAAGGGGAGAACCCTCGCCGCAACTCTATGAATACAAAGTCGAGAAGTTGCAAAAACTTGAAAATCAAGCGTCTGAAGGACGCATTAGGCTCTATTATGCTGATGAGAGCCACACTTGTACTGAAGGATATGTCCCTTACGGTTGGCAACTGCAAGGGGAGGATGTTTATGTCCCCTCCCAAAGGGTGGCACGACTCAATATCTTTGGAATGATAGACCGTGATAACCGTTACAATGGATTCACCACATTCGAAAAGATGACGGCAGATAAAGTCCTCAGTTTCCTTGATGATTTTTCGTTCAACTTGGAGATGGACACTTTTGTTGTCCTTGACAATGCTTCCGTACATAGAAACAAGAAGATCAAAGAACTTCGCCCAATATGGGAGCAAAGAGGACTTTTCCTCTTTTTCTTGCCTCCATATTCGCCACAATTGAATATTGCGGAAACACTTTGGCGTATTCTTAAAGGCAAGTGGATAAGACCACAAGATTATATAACTACTGACATACTTTTCTATACCACCAACAGAGCTTTGGCAGATATCGGAAAGGGGTTGCGTATAAACTTCTCTAAACATGTCGCTTAATTTTGATTAGTTACTTA
>NZ_JBWPJP010000074.1:0-984 GCF_056583855.1 Prevotella sp. C0209C1
TTCGAGGTCAAGGTCAACTACATAAATGTAGCCTTCGTTGATTATCCTCTGCGCTCCACGAAGTGCGTCATGGCAGCCTCTTCTCGGACGGAAGCCGTAGCTTGTCTCGGAGAATTGGTTCTCATAAATAGGAGTCAGTACTTGGTTAATGGCTTGTTGCACCAAACGGTCTACTACTGTAGGTATGCCCAAAAGGCGCATCTTGCCGTTGTCTTTGGGTATCTCTACCCTCTTGACTGGGTTCGGACGATAAGAACCGTCAATCAAGGAACAGATGAGCACATCCTTATTGGTTAAGAGCCATGGGAGCAGCTGCTCACACCACATCTTGTCAATACCACCACATCCCTTGTTTCTCATAACAGCCTTGTAGGCTCGGTTGAGATTTACAGGGCTAAGGATTTGCTCAAGAAGGTGTTCCTTGTCAAATGGTACTTCCACGATGTTGTCTTCACACATCCACATGAAGGTCTGCACTCCCCCATACCATTCGGTTTCCGACCTATCTCTTTGGGGACAGCCATTAACTTGGGATAATGTTTTCTGCATTCTTTCCTTCATAAGGTATGTTTCAATTACTATCGCTTAATATATAGGTTCAGCCCTTCATGGAGCGTTATCGAGTACTCCACTACTATGGCGTCTGCTGACTTCTCACGGCAAGCTTTACTCCGCTTCTTTCGTAAAAAAACTATTTGAAACGTCCGTGAGACCTCCTCGGATAAGAACATTATCTTTCCATCTTATACCTACTTCATTTACACCAACCATTCCGAATAGCTATCGGGCTTTGGTTTGTAGTGCAACCTTGCCCATGGTTATATGCCTTGTATGAAGTTTCTGTTCGTTAGGTCAGATGTTTGCCGACAGCTTCCTCCAGATTTCACCTCACGATGAACACCCTTGCTCTTGGCTATGTAATTCCCGCTATTAGGGCTTACTCGGGACTTCCACCCGTTAGAAAATGCTCATGCCGAGCGTACA
>NZ_JBWPJP010000075.1:0-847 GCF_056583855.1 Prevotella sp. C0209C1
GAGTTCCTTAACCCTGATAACATCGAAGAGATGCTGAATGGGCATAATGTAGCCATCAATGCATTGGACTTTAAGGACGATACGCCTTTTGTCTTTGATAGGATTTGCAAAGAAAGAAAAATTCCCGTACTGCACCCATACAACTTTGGTTGGGCTGGCTTTGTTACGATTGTAGACCCATTGGGGCATTCCTTATCTGAACTGACTGAAGAGTCAAATGGATTTGAATTAAAGGTGGCTGAATATGTAACCGGACATGGGGCTTTTTGGAATCAACCTAAAGAGTGGTTAGACAAAATTGTAACCCAATATAAAAAGGAAAGCGAAATGCTGCCACCTCCACAATTGTCCATAGCCTCGTGGATTACCGCAGGCTTGTGTACAACGGCAATGTACAATCTTGCTACAGGAAAACCTGTGAACTATTTCCCAAAATTCTATCTCTCTTCGCTTTTGCCGTAAGTTATTTTTTTCAGAAGAGTTTGTTTAAGGTAGCTCTTGAAATAGCTTCGGTGATATTCGCCACGCCTAATTTGTCAAAGGCGTGGCGTTTATAGGTTTTGATAGAATCTAACGAGCGGCACATTCTATCTGCTATTTCCGTCATAGTAAGACCCGATGCTGACAATCTAAGCACCTCGAGTTCCTCTTCTTTGAGTGATATTCCATCACATTCTTTCCACCGATGTCCCTCGAAAGAGTATTTCCAATAATTGCGGAGTCCATTCTTGTGAAACTCTACATGCCCTGCTGTTTTATGCGAAGAAAGAGATACGACACACATACCAATCCATATCTTGCCTTCATCTGTCAATAGAATGGGAGTAAGCTGGTGATTAATCAACTT
>NZ_JBWPJP010000076.1:0-821 GCF_056583855.1 Prevotella sp. C0209C1
ATCATATTACATAGTATTTTTATATTAGATTTATAATGTCTTTTCAAGATACAAATGCACAGCAAAGGTATAAAATATACCCATCTTTTAAAGCATCCTTTTTAATATGTGAATACTGGTAGAATAATACGCACAATCCGATAGTCCCGTCTTTCTGTTGTGAAATATTTTCACTATATGCTTTATCATAACCCTTGTAGGGATTGCCAAAAAGATATGCTGAACGTAATGTTTCTACTAATTTAACATATGTACCCAAATCACATTTCCGTATTATATTCCCATTTTTGTTAGGACTGAAATTAGATAATTGCTCGTATTCCTCTGCATAATCCAAAAGAAAACCAGTTGGCACTATTTTACGATTAATCTTAACGAACATCTTATTCAGTTGTTCTTTGATCGACAAATTATTTTGATACGAAGATTTTTGAGCATTTGCATCAGAAAAATAACTTGCAAATAAAATAACTATAACAAATATATAGGCATATCTATATGCATCTAATTTCACCAGCTTTTTAAGTATCTGTACCATAGAATCTTATTTTAAGTATTTTTATTTTTAGCATTATTATCTTAGCATCCAAGACCGATTAAAGCCTTATTGTTCCTTTAGCTATCTGAATAAGATATTCTGTCATAAATATATAAATTCATATTGTTTAAAACAAGAAAAACAAGTTTTTTTTTTCAAAAAAATGTATTTCCTTAGTATTTTCACTATATTTGCTGTATTATTTACTATATAGTCGTCCCTTAAAAACTATATTTCAGCATAAAGTTTGTATTGACAAGCTTTATGCTGATTCTTTTTATAA
>NZ_JBWPJP010000077.1:0-740 GCF_056583855.1 Prevotella sp. C0209C1
AGTCTTATACACAAGTATCTTCGAAGCGGTGTAATGAACAAAGGATTGTTTGAAGCGAGCGAAGAAGGAACTCCCCAAGGAGGACCGCTAAGTCCGTTGTTGAGTAACATCATGCTCAACGAATTGGACAAAGAACTCGAACGCAGAGGGCTTCCCTTTGTACGCTATGCCGATGACTCGATGATATTCTGTAAGTCCAAAAGGGCTGCAATGCGAGTGAAGGAGTCTATAACCCGATTTATAGAGAATACTCTATATCTCAAAGTCAACAAGGAAAAGACCGTAGTGTCGTATGTGCGAGGAATGAAATACCTCGGCTACTCCTTTTATGTGATGAAAGGTAAATGCCAACTCACGGTGCATTCTAAGTCCAAAGCCAAGATGAAGTCAAAGCTAAAAGAATTGACAAGTCGCAGTAATGGATGGGGATACGCCAAGAGAAAGCAAAAACTGAAAGAATACATACAAGGTTGGGTCGGTTATTATCACCTTGCCAATATGAAACGTTTCTTGCTTGAAACAGACGAATGGTTAAGACGTAGAATACGCATGTGTATATGGAAGGCTTGGAAGAAAGTCAGGACAAAAGTGGCAAACCTCATTAGATGTGGTATCAATCAATACAAAGCATACGAATGGGGTAATACTCGCAAGGGTTATTGGCGAATAGCTGATAGTCCTATATTAACAAGGGCGATAGATAACAATAGACTACGCTCAGCTGGGTATGCAACTTTAAT
>NZ_JBWPJP010000078.1:0-646 GCF_056583855.1 Prevotella sp. C0209C1
CTGCCCTTTCCCGCCTTGTTGGTCAGAAAAGTATAAACCTCGCCACTGCTTAGACAGGTCTCATCAATACTTAGACTCTCTCCTATATTATTTTCAAACAATAGCCAGTCTTGAGCATGTCCCAACTGATTCCAACTACGATAATCACTGAAATGTTCCTTGTACTGTGTGGATAACAGCTTGCCATTTACGCCATAGTGCGCACCAATGCTTGCGATGCTCTCTGCAGTGGACTCAATTCTATTCTTTTAAAAAAGAAACGAACTCGGGAGATAGTTTACTGCCCTCAGCCGTCAAATCATCATATGAATAAGTAAATATCTCTCCATTGGAACTGTCACGCCACTTGCGACGGCGAACATGGAGGTACACTGCTTTCCCACGAAGGGGAAAGTCCTGAATAACACGCTCGCTGGTAAAACCATAACTGCTTACAGTGCCTAACTTATGGTCTGACTTTTCCATAAAGTTACGCTCGTCAAGCCAAAAGTCAATCTGCGAAACACTCTCTTGAATATCGACAACATCAAAGTAGTCGGCAAGTACATCTGGAAAGATGCAACGTAATAATTGGTGATTCTTCATGATGCAAAGATAACAAATACTTATGAAATTATGTGCCTGAGAGGAGAGGGCTTGCAACTGG
>NZ_JBWPJP010000079.1:0-634 GCF_056583855.1 Prevotella sp. C0209C1
AATCATTTCTTATAAAATAAGATTTGATGTTATTTCACTTACAGTTTATTTAATGTACAATATGTCAAAGATCGTCTGAACTATATAGAAGATTTAAAGAAATGATTATATTATCATTCTACAACCTCTACTTGTCCTAAGTGGAGAATAACGGATTCGAACCGTTGACCCCCTGCGTGCAAGGCAGGTGCTCTAGCCAGCTGAGCTAATCCCCCTTATGGATTCTTGAGAGAAATAGGAGCTAAAAACTCACATGCTCAATATCTCCATCTCTATAAAAGAATAATGTGTTAAAAAAAACACATCTACACAACATTACGTTAAGTAGTCCCAGGCAGACTTGAACTGCCGACCTCCACATTATCAGTGTGGCGCTCTAACCAACTGAGCTATAGGACTAAGTTAGAAAAAGCCTCTATAGCGGCTCTTGCCTGCTGCCTTAACACTCTTTTATAAAGTATATTTTAAAAACAGAGTACTTGTAGTACAAAAAGAGAAACAAACCTTAGAAAAAGGTAGAATACTCTTTTTTTTATACTTTATACCATAAAGATGTTTATCGTATACATTCTGCTCCAGAAAGGAGGTGTTCCAGCCGCACCTTCCGGTACGGCTACCTTGTTACGACTTAGCC
>NZ_JBWPJP010000080.1:0-631 GCF_056583855.1 Prevotella sp. C0209C1
TCATTGTCCTTTGTTTATAGTTCGTATTCATGCCGTTTCTTCCATTTTACAGGTTACAATATCCGAAGATTCACAAGTCTCTCTCTCCGCTATTTCTTTCTCATTTGCCGATTGTTTGGCTATAAGCCTGTCCATATCCTTTGAAATCTTGTTGTCCGTTACCTGCGCATAAATCTGCGTGCTTGATATGGAGGTATGCCCCATCATCTTGGCTATGCTCTCAATAGGAATACCTGCGCTTAGACACATCGTACCAAACGTATGTCTTGCCATGTGGTACGAAAGTCTTTGACGGATACCGCAAGCCTTACCCACGATGCTCAGGTTCTTGCCCATCACGCTACGGCTGCAATGAGGTTGAAAGACAAGGCTGTCGCCTTTTTCTTTCACCGTCTGCTGTTCTTCGTTTCTTGCCTGCTCGTTCCTGCAATGGCTGATGATGGCTTCAGCTACGGGATGCAGTGGTACGATGAACTCGACCTTTGTCTTCTGTCTCTCTTTGCGGATATACCTCTGTCCATCCGCTGCCGTTTGGATATGCCTATATTGCAACGTTTCCATATCAGCGATAGCCATACCTGTGAAGCAGGAGAAGACGAACATCAGCCGAGCCAATTCCGATTCTCTGTCG
>NZ_JBWPJP010000081.1:0-557 GCF_056583855.1 Prevotella sp. C0209C1
CAACTTAGTAATAAGATTAATTGGGAGTGTTTTGAAAATGCTTTTTCTCCATTGTATTGCAATACTAATGGTCGCCCGGCTCATCCTATTCGCCTGATGTGTGGTCTTTTAATCTTAAAACATTTGCGTAATGTGTCAGATGAAATGGTTGTTTTTCAATGGAGTGAGAATGCTTACTACCAATACTTCTGTGGTGGACTTGAATTTATGCCCAAACAACCCTGTGACGCTTCCGAGTTAGTTCACTTTAGAAATCGTATCGGTGAAAAAGGTATGGAATTAATATTAGCAGAGAGTATCCGCGTTAATACCGACCATGATAACGAAGATCATTTTGATACGGCTTTCATTGATTCTACCGTGCAGGAGAAGAATATAACCTATCCTACAGATGCGAAGTTGCATAAAAAGATAATCAAAAACGTTCTGAAGATAGTTCATGACAAGAGTCTTCCTCTACGACAGAGTTATACGCGTACGCTGAAAGGAATTTACCGTTCCCAACGTTTTCGTAATCATCCCAAGAATCGTAAGAAAGCTCTTAAGGCAGATAGACA
>NZ_JBWPJP010000082.1:0-532 GCF_056583855.1 Prevotella sp. C0209C1
TCCGTTTCTGTCTTTGAATCACAAGTCGATATGCCTTACCTTTCCACTTCTCAACAAGGATAGAGTTCAATTCAAACTCAATGCCATTGATTTCTTCAGTTTTCCAGCCTTTGAGAGCAAAGGTGTCATTGTAGATCGAACTGCAGCGGTTAGCACGGATATAGAAGGACTTGCAGTGTTTTTCTATTTCCTCCACGATTTCCTCGGAACATGATCCACAATCAGCTCTGAAGCGATTGATAATGAGCCCATTCTGTTCAAATCTCTCAAAGAACCTCTTCAGCGTGTCCTTCTGATGGAAACGAACATTTGTGTTACCATCGCTATTCTCTATACCGACTATCAAATCGCCAATAACCGCCACGCCAGGGCGATAACCAAGGAACTTCTTGTATGTAGGCTTTGCATCATACTTCTCTGTCTCTATGAACTGATGGTCGAAATCAACATCATACATCTCACCCTCTTTCAGTTGGCCAGATGCAAATATACAATTGAGCAATAAAGTATTGAGAGTGTCAGCCGTATTGAA
>NZ_JBWPJP010000083.1:0-513 GCF_056583855.1 Prevotella sp. C0209C1
ACAATTTGGGCAGTGTTTTTCAGAAGATCATTGATGGTTTCTATGATATATCTTTTGCGCAGCATCATTCTATCATAGAAAGGCATGAGTTTGTTTTTCATATTTACCCTGAGCCCCGTCACCAACTGAATACCATCTTCAAAAAGAAAGTCAAAAAGTTTTTGTGATATGTATCCTTTGTCAGCAAACAGCTTGCCATACAGACGTTTGGCAAGAACCTTGAAAACTTTTGTGTCTTTGTCACTGACATTTGCTCCAGTAAGAACGAAAACTATGATTTCCCCTCTGTCATTACATGCCAGATGAAGCTTGAATCCGTGACACCAGCCCATTGTTCCTTTCCCATTTGTTGCAACGCCTTTGAACACCTTGTTGGCATAGCGTCTAAGATTGTGGCATACAGGAATCATTGTTGAGCCAACAAATGTAATACCTGTACATCTTCCAAATGCACGCAGATTAAGAAAGAACATAAGAGGGAAAAACACTCTACTTTCAAGTTCAACAAAACGG